>JAFGLK010000418.1 GCA_016928125.1 Anaerolineae bacterium | reverse complement strand
GAGTAAAAGTGGATCACCAGACGGCCGCCCTTGCGGCTCCGGAACAAATCGACCTTGGTGCCCAGGGCCTCGCGAAAATCGCTCTCCAGCGCGGCCGTCTCTGGAGAGCGGGTGCGCTGCCGAGCGCTGCCGAGCGCGTCGCGCTGCAACCGGCGTACCAACTCTTCCGTCTGGCGCACAGAGAGACGGCGTTTGATGACCGCGCGAAAGGCAAGTAGCTGCTCTTCCTCCTCTTCCAGCATGAGCAGGGCGCGCGCGTGCCCTTCGGTGATCTGCCTCTCGATGAGGGCCTGCTTGATCGGGCCCGGCAGACGCAAGAGGCGCAGCGTGTTGGTGACGCTGACCCGGCTCTTACCCACCCGCTCGGCGATGCGCTCCTGGGTCAGGCCAAACTCCTCCGCCAATTGCTGGTAGGCCCCAGCCTCCTCCAGCGGGTTGAGATCGGCCCGTTGGATGTTCTCGACCAGCGCCATCTCCAGCATCTCTTGGGGCGTGACGTCCTTGACGATCACATCCACGTGCTGAAGGCCGGCCATGCGCGAGGCCCGCCAACGGCGCTCACCCGTAACAAGCTGATAGCGCGCAGGCTGGGCCGGATCCGCAGATGGGATACGCTGAACGATCAGCGGCTGAATCAAGCCCACCTCTCGAATGGAACCGGCCAACTCGAGCAGCTCTTCCTCATCAAACAGGCTGCGGGGCTGATGCGGATTCGGGACGATGGCATCGATGTGAACCTTCCGCAGGCCGGAATCCGGCGCGCCTTGCGGAATCAGCGCCCCCAGGCCCTTGCCAAGCCCTCGCCGACTAGAGGCCATCATCTCACCCCCCCACTGCCGGGCTTGCGGAGCGGGTTTCCATCGCGCCGCGACTCGACATACTCGGAAGCCAGGAACTCTTCGCAGAGCGCGCTATACGCCTGCGCTCCACTGGAGGTGGGCGCATAGCTCACGATCGTCTCCCCATAGCTCGGCGCCTCGCTCAGCTTGATGCTGCGCGGGATGATGGATGCAAAGACGGTTGACGGGAAATGGCGCCTGATCTCTTCCACCACCTGGCGCGACAGATTGGTCCGCGAATCATACATGGTCATCACCAGTCCGCGAATGGCCAGATCAGGGTTCAGGCTTTGGCGCACCAGCTCGATGGTCTGCAGCAGTTGGGTGAGACCTTCCAGGGGTAGATACTCGCATTGCACCGGGATCAACACGCCGTCCGAGGCCGTGAGCGCATTGACGGTGAGCATGCCCAGACTCGGAGGCGTATCGATCAGGATGAAATCGTAGCGCGGACGCAGCCCCTCCAGAGCATAGCGCAGGCGCATCTCGCGGCCGCTGAGCTGCACCAGCTCCACCTCAGCCCCGGCCAGATCGGGTGATGAGGGCAACAGGTCTAGCCCCAGGCACGTGGTCAGGCTCACTGCTTGGGCTGGGGGCTGTGAGCCGATCAGCACGTCGTACATCGAGTGCGCCAGGGCGTACTTGTCCACGCCCAGGCTGCTGGTGGCATTGGCTTGAGGGTCCGCGTCCACGAGCAGAACCCGCCAGCCCTGCTCTGCCAAACAAGCGCCCAGATTCACCGCAGTGGTGGTCTTGCCGACGCCCCCTTTTTGGTTGGCCAAGGCATAGATCCGAGCCATCCCAGCCTCTATCAGCCGCTGACCGACACGCTCATTGTGGCTCAGGATACTCGCTTGCGGCCCGAAATTCAAGTCCACCTGTGCGCTCGCCTCTACCCCCGCAGCCGACCACGACGCAGTCGCTCCTCGACCTCTGCACGGGTCGGCAATCTAGAGACGCCCGGGCCTTCCACAACAAAAGCTGCCGCACAGTTGGCGAAATGGGCCGCAGCAAAGGGATCCCGCGACTCCGCATAGCGTATCAGATAGGCCGTCGCAAACACATCGCCGGCCCCCGTGAGGTCGACCGCCTCTGCCGCGAAGGCAGGGAAACGCCGGACCTCGCCTCTGTGATACACTTGAGCGCCCTCGCTCCCCAATGTGATCACCAATAGTCGCGCCCAGCGGGCATAGCGCCGAATCAGACCATGATCGCCACCCACATCCTCGGGGCTCAGGATGGCAACATCCACGCGCGTCAGCACCCGCTCTGCATCGCGCCACTCACAAGGCGAAACGAGGCCGCTGGCGTCCCACTGTCGCAGCCAGCCCTGCGGCGTGACGCCCACAAGCGCTCCCTGAAAAACGCCCACGAGATCAGGGTCGACCTCTTGCGCAACCGGCCCCAAGTGGGCAATGCGCACCTTGCGCCAATGCGGAGGCAGATCGTCGGCCTTGATCGGCGCCGCATGAGCGCGCACATACTGACGACGGCCGGCGCCCGTGTAGACGTTTTCGAAGGTGGTGCTGGACGCGGACGGAAGCGACCGAACCGCCATCGAGGCGGCATCGGGGAGAAAGCAGTAGTCCGGAGCGGCACTGGTCAAGATCGCGGTCTTCATCCCCAGACGGCTGGCAGCTAGCGACGAGTAGATCGCCGTACCCCCAGCCACCAGGCTTCCGTCTGGGGTCACATCCTGGCACGCATGGCCCACGACAAGATAGTCGATGGGCCGACGATTGGGCGTCCGACCGCCATCACCTGCTGATGCCACGCCATCAGTCCCGCGATCTCACTTGAGGAGAATCTGGACCTTGCGGTGTTCGTCCTTGCCGGTGCTCTCGGTATATACGTCGGGGTCATCTCGCAGCGCCAAGTGGATGATGCGTCGCTCGTAGGCGGGCATGGGCTCGAGAATCACCGGACGACCCGTCTCTCGTGCCTGGTCGGCCATCCGCTTGGCCAGCGCGCGCAGCGATTCCACCCGCCTGGCCTTGTAGCCCTCGACGTCCAACACCAGGTTGGGCCATACACCCAGCTTGCGGCTGACGAGCAGCCGTACCACGAACTGGAGATCACGGAGGGTGTCGCCACGGCGGCCAATCAGCATACCGAGATCATCCCCGACGATATTCAGCACGACTGGGCTGACCTCGCCCGTCGAGGGGTCCATCTCGCCGCCTCGGTCGGCGACCTCGACTGCGGCCAGAATGCCCATCTTGTCGACGAGCGTGGCGACCATATCGCGCGCGGTGTTCAAAAGCTCTGGCGGATTGTGCTTGAAGGCGTCAGCTTCCAGCTCAGGCGCCTCCTCGGATTCCTCCTCGGGTGGCTCTTTTGCTGCCTCGACAGGCTTGAGAGCCTCCTCCCGTCCAGATCTCTCCGTCTGACGGGGTGCGCGCGGCTGCTCTGGCTCGATGGCGGGCGCGTCCTCAGGCGCCGCTTCCACGGTCTCCGGCT
>JAFGLK010000417.1 GCA_016928125.1 Anaerolineae bacterium | reverse complement strand
GACGAGCCGGTGGAGCTGCGCGCCCTGGAGGGCGGCCTCTACGCCGTGGCCCGCTGCCAGCTGGCGGACGCAGCCGAGACCTGGGGGCGTCTCGCTCGCTGGGTGCAGACCTCGCCCTACCAGCGGGGTCCGCAGCCCTGCCTGGAGGAGCCCCTCACCTGGCCGTTGGCCCCCTGGCATGAGATGGTGCTGGATCTTCATTATCCCCTGGTCTCTGAAACGTCGTCTGCGCACATCGTCGGTTGAGTAGTCATAGAGCCCGCCCGGTGCGGGCCGAAAGGAAAAGGAAAGAATGTTCCCAGGATGGAGCTTGTTGGAGCTGTATCTGCGGCAGGAGGAGCTGTTGCAGGACGGCGGCTATCTCCGCGATCCTCGCGCGCGCGATCCTCGCGCGCGGGGGGCCGTGGCGAGCGGGCGTCGCTTCGCGTGGGTGCCCAAGGCGCTGGTCGAGCTGGCGCTGACCCTTATGTTCGTGGGCGAATTGCCCTGGTGGCTGCGGTAGGCAGGCGAGGGCACGAACTGGCCGAGAGGACGGGGTCAAGACCATTCGGTCGCTCGATCCCGGACCCTCGGCCGCAGGTAGAATGGTTCCTGTTGTGCGAATCGGGGCGTGGGTCGCGCAGATGCGTGGCCGCGCGCACGTCAAGATAGACCCAGGAGGTCAAAACATGTTTCCAGGACTTGTTCGAACGGATCTGCGTGTCCGTCAGGCCGAGCTGTTGCGCGACGGCAGCTACGGCCGGGCTCTCCAGGACGATGAGCGCAGCCTGCGTCGCCAGCTCGGCGCGACCGTCCAGTGGCTCCTCGCCCAGACCCGCGTCGAGGTGCTGGGCGCGCTGGTGGCCGTGATGATGCGCGGTCTCCTCCAACGCTGAGCGAGGATGCCCACGCTGGCGCCACACCACTGATGTGAGTAGACTATGGCCGGGGAATTTGAGGAGGAGCCTCGCCGTGATCCCCGGCCTCGCTGTCCCCACTTTGTCCGTTAGAGGAGCGAACCATGACGAGCGCGAATACCCTAGCGCACCCCCGTCTGGTGCTGGAGGGCGTCCCCAAGATCGGTTTCTACTCGGGCGGCCCCCGCTGCCCCGAGGACATCGCCCTGCCCTCCGTCTTGCGCGCCCTGACCGAGTATCTGGGCGATGCGGACTATGGCTGCCGCCACTGCCGCGGCCTGGCCCCCAACTGCAAAGTTGATTGCGCCTATGCCTTTTTCGTGGGCGTCACCGGCGCCGGCTTTTTCCTGTCGTGGAAGGAGGGCTGGCACGGCGACAATCCGGCGGCCTTCTACCTCGATGCCGACCCCGAGGCGATGGAGAAACGCGCCTTTTCAGCCATGGGCTGCAGTTACCGGATACTCGACGTGGCCGAGTTTCGCGACGACGAGGCACTCGCGCGTCGTGAGATCGCCGAGAGCCTGGCCCGCGGCATGCCGGTGATCGAGTACGGGGTCATCGGGCCGCCCGAGGCGGGGCTGATCGCCGGCTATGACGAGGGCGGCGACGTGCTCATCGGCTGGAGCTTTTTCCAGGACATGCCCGAGTTCGCGGCGCGCATCGAGACCGAGCCCAGTGGCTATTACCGCAAGCGCGACTGGCTGGACGGCCTGCAGGCGATTCTGATCGTGGGCGAAAGGGGGCCGCGGCCCCCCTTCAAGGAGACCTACCGCCAAGCGCTGGAGTTCGGCCTGCAGGTGACGCGCAGCCCCATGGTGCGGCCCGAGCCCGATGCCCCCGAATGGTACCGCGAGCGCCACAACGGCCTGGCGGCCTACACCGCCTGGGCTGAGCACATCCTGCGCGACGACGCCTTTTCCCCCGGCGACGCGGAGGCGCTGCGCGCTCACCATCGGGTGCACGATGACGCCATCGGCACGGTGGCCGAGGCGCGCTGGTACACCTCGCAATTCCTGTTGGGCATGGCCAACCAGGTGGACGGAGAGATGCACCGCGACGCCATCGAGAACCTGCTGCATGCGGCGGCGCTCTATGCCGGCGAGCACGAGCTGATGTGGCGCGTGTGGGACCTGGCGGGCGGGATCGGCAACCCGCAGGCGTTCCGGCGTATGGCCGACCGCCAGACGCGTTGGGAGATGGCCCAGATCATCCTGGCGTCGCGGGACAAGGACGCCCGCGCCGCCGACCACCTGGAGCGCGCGTTGGCCAAGGGCTGGTGAGGGCAGCGCGCTCCAGGAACTGCGCACGCCGCTTGACAGACTTGGCACGTGGATGCACAATGAGGGTGTCGCTCCCAGTGAGGAGCGGAGAGGCGCTGCGCCCGATTGTGAGGACGCATCCTCTCCGCCAACGCCCATCCACCCCGGGAGCCGTGTGACGGGCTGACCACAGCCCAAGGCGCCGCGCCCTCGGGAGGTGATGGGATGAACAAGCATAGATGCATACAAGGCCTTGCCCTCTTTGGCGTCGGGCTTCTGACATCGAGCCTTTCTTCTTTCCTGAGCCGCTACGCCGTTCTGGGCGGCGCGACCGATCTGGTCAACGGGGTACTGGTGGGGCTCTCAGTCATTGCCTACGGCGTGTCCATTCTGCTCCTGCGCAGTCAGCGCGGGGCTGGCTCGTAGCCGCCGGGCCCCTGGGGCCGGTGGGCATCCTCCGTCTTTGATGCGTCTGGGACCGACACCCCGCCACGTTTTCTCCGATCGAGTTCGCCATCGCGCGCGCTGATGATGGCGCAGCCGGAGCGCGAAACGCATTCGGCTGTATTGGAGAGCAGCTGGCATGTTGCCTGCTTATGAGAGAGAGAGACCGTGGGTCTATGGCGTCCTGCCGGCTGTAATCCTCAACCTGGGCGCCCTGGTCGTCTACGGCGCCGTCTACGGCCTGGCGGCCTATCGCGGGCGCGCCCCCGACCAGGCGGCGCTGAACCGATCCCAGTTTGCGCTCTATCTCCTGGTCTTTGTCGTGGAATGGGCCTTCGCCCTGGCGCTGGTGCTGGGCGAGCGCCGGTCCGGCCGCTCCCTCCGCGACCTGATCGCCCCGCAGGGCCAGCTCTGGCGCTTTCGCCCCTGGCCGGCGCTGGCCATTCTGGTCGCTCTCAACGCGATCTTTGCGGTCTATGTCGTTCTCTACACCCTCTTGCGCGGCGGGTGGCCGAGTCTGGCGGGCCTGCCGCTCTGGCAGCGCCTTTTTGTGCAGCTCGCCGTACCGATCCAGGCCGCCTTTTGCGAGGAGCTGATCTGGCGCGGCCACCTGATCCCCGCGCTGGAGCGGCGCGGCCACAGCCCTCGCGCGGCGGTGCTCCTCTCTGCCCTGTCGTTTAGCCTCATCCACGGCGTGTTCCTCCCCGGCAAGCTGCTGGTCATCTTTGTGCTGGGCCTGGCGGCGGGCCTCTACTACCAGCGCGAACGCCACCTGTTGCCCCTGATGGGCGCCCACTGGCTGCTGGATATGTGGAGCTTTGGGCTGTCGGTGTGGGGCTAGACGCGATGTCTCTGTTCGGGCCACTGGAAGGAGAGTGTTATGT
>JAFGLK010000416.1 GCA_016928125.1 Anaerolineae bacterium | reverse complement strand
TGGGGGTCATGCTATGCTCTCAACCTGAGGTAACGACCGATGTCTCAGATCCAGTTCTGGTGTCCCATGTCAAGCTGTGCCAGGTGCCGGCGCCGGACCCCAGCGCTTGAACGAAACCGAGTGCGCTTGGCGCCAGTCTCTCTCTCTGCATGCGGGGCGGCGGCACTTGGTGCGCCGGGTACCGATGCCTTTTGGGTCTTACCCTGGATGGCGAGCCGCCATGCCTGAGAGCTCCGCCTCGGTTATCGAGGCGCATGACCTGTCCCGCAGCTTCGGGCCGATATTGGCCGTGGATGCGCTCAACCTGACCGTCGCTCGCGGCGAGATCTTTGGTCTGATCGGCCCAGACGGCGCAGGCAAGACCACTACCCTACGCCTCCTGGCAGCGGTCATGAATCCTACCAGCGGACGTGCCAGCGTGCTGGGTCTCGATACGGTCCGCCACGCGCCGCGCCTCAAGCAGCACATCGGCTATATGGCCCAACGCTTTGGCCTATACGGCGATCTGACCGTGACGGAGAATCTGCGCTTTTTCGCCGATCTCTTTGGCGTCGGGCGCGCCCAGCGCGATGAGCGCATCGCGCGTCTGCTTCGCTTTGCCCGCTTGGAGGAGTTCACCCGCCGTCAGGCGGCGCGGCTTTCCGGCGGGATGCAGAAGAAGCTTGCCCTGGCCTGTACCTTGATCCACACCCCAGAGCTGCTCCTTCTCGATGAGCCGACCACAGGCGTTGATCCGGTCTCGCGGCGCGAGTTCTGGGACATTCTTTCAGAGCTGCACCTGCAGGGCATCACGCTGCTGATCAGCACGCCCTACATGGACGAGGCCGAGCGCTGCTCGCGAGTGGGCCTGATGGACGCCGGGCGACTGGTGGCTTGCGACACGCCGCGTCGCATTCAAGCCATGATCCAAGGCGATCTGGTGGCCGTGTGGCCAGACGATCTCCGTCGTGCGCGCGAGGTGCTGCGTGGCCTGCCCGATCTCATCGAGGTGCAGACGTACGGCGATCAGTTGCGTATTCTTGTTGAGGATGCGCAGGCCGCCATGCCCAAGATCCGTTCTGCCCTAGAGCGCGATGCCATCCTCGTACGCGACATGCGCCGCGGCCAGATACGTATGGAGGAGGCGTTTGCTTGCTTGCTCCGCCGACAGGGCGCCGATGCTGACTCCCCGTCGGATTGAGAGGCCCATCATGTCACTCCGTCGGACTATTGCCATCGCGCACAAGGAACTCCGTCACATCTATCGCGACCGCCAGATCCTGTTCATAACGCTGCTAGCGCCCGTTTTCGTGCTGTTTTTGCTGGCTAACACCTTTTCGCTGGATACAGAGACCATGCGTATCGGTGTGATGGATCGCGACCACAGTCCTGCCTCTCGTCGCTATATCGAAGCCCTGACGGCAGAAGGCACTGTGCGGGTGGTATGCATGTGCGCAGACTATGAGGAGATTGACCACCTGTTGGTCCGCGGAGAGGCCGCCGCTGTGATTGTCATCCCGCCCAACTTTGGGGCCTCGTTGGCCGCTCAGCAGCCAGAGATACTTTTGGCGGTGATAGACAGCTCTGACTATTTTCAGGGCCGCGGCACGTATGTCGATCTGGCCGCCCGTACCATGGCTTTTGCGGAGAGTCAAGCGCGGATGGGAACGTCGCCCCCGATTCCGCCTCTGCAGTTCTCCAGCCGCTCGCTATACAATCCCACCCTCAAGTGGCTTCACAGCATGGTGCCAGGGTTGATGGCTGCGGCCTTTTGCTTTCCCGCTATCGCCGTCGCCCTGGCGTGCACGCGTGAGATCGAACAAGGCTCTTATGAGAGCTTGCTCTCCACCCCAATGCGCATGCCCGAATATATCCTGGGCAAGTTGTTGCCTTACCTGGGTGTGGGCAGTCTAGGGGCCTTCTTCTCCTGGATGCTGGCGTTGCTCTGGTTCCGGGTGCCATTTCGGGGCACGCTGGGGAGCTTTATTGTTCTGGCGCTGGCTTTTCTCTTATCGCTCATGAGTCTCAGCATCCTGATCGGCACCGCCTCAGGCAACCAGCGCCATGCCGTGATCATCATTGTCTTGACCTTTTTCATTCCTACCTTCTTTATGTCGGGCCTCCTGCGGCCGCTCGAGGCGGACAGCCCCTTTGCCCAAGTGCTCAAGCTGATCCTTCCAGCCGCCAACTATGTCACCATCAACCGCGGAGTGTTCCTGAAGGGACTGGGCTTGGACCAGCTCGGGCGCGAGGTGACTAGCCTGTTGCGTATCAGCGGTATGGCCTTGCTCGCCAGCTATCTTGTGGCGCGGAGAAAGGTGGCATGAACGCTCTGGGACAGCGGACGCTCGAGGCTCTACACCGCGTAGGGCAGCTGGCGCGCAAGGAGTTCTGGCAGTTCCGCAGCGACAAAGTCTTCTCGGCCATGTTGGTCGTCCTGCCGCTGATACAGCTGGTGATGGTAGTCAATGTGATAGGCCGGCAGCAGGGCACGGGCAGCCCCATTGCGCTTGTGGACCAGGATCACAGCCCGTTGTCTCGTGATCTGATGGAGGCGATCGAGAACACGAAAGAGGCGCGCATCGGGTTGCGTCTACCGGATCTGGAGGCCGGGGATGCAGCTCTGTTGCGTGGCGAGGTGGAGGGCTTGGTGGTTATCCCACCCCATTTTGCGCGCGATCTCAAGGCGCCCCATCGCACGGCCAGCCTGCTGGTGGTCACCGATGGGACCAATACCTTTGCCGCGAACCAGATCAACACCGCCATCCATGGTGCATTGAGTGCCTTTGCGGGTTCGGCGCTCGGCCAGCGGGCGGATATCCAGACCCTTGAGCTGCGCCGGACGCGCTGGTTCGAGGTGACCCGAGTTCAAGATCCCGTGTCGGCACAGTTCGGTTTCCTGCTCTACGAGATCGTGCTGATAGTGTCGGCGCTCTCTTTGGCGCGCGAGCGAGAGAGCGGCACCCTGGAGCAGTTGCTGGTGACGCCGTTGAGACGACTCGAATTGATAGCTGGCAAGTCGCTGCCCGCCCTGGTTGTGGGCGCCATGAACTTCTGGGCGCTGTTTGCGGTTGGGCAACTCATCTGGGATGTGCCCCTGCGTGGGTCGCTTGGGTTGCTCTTTGGCTGTGGAGTGCTTTTTATTCTCGCTCAGACGGCTTGGGGCCTTTTCCTTTCGTCACAGGTGTCTACCCAGCAACAGGCGGTACAGCTTATCTTTTTGCAGATTCTCTTCGATATGTCTTTCTGCGGTTATGTGGTGCCTGCTGGGAATCTGCCGCGTTTTCTGAGTTGGATCTCTGATCTGCTGCCCGTGCGTCACTATCTGGAATGTGTGCGGGTAGTCATGCTGCGTGGTGGGGGCCTGAGCGCCGCCTGGCCTCATGTGAGGGCATTGCTGGCGCTAAACGCGGTATTCTGGGCACTGAGCACCGTCGTGCTCCGTCAACGGCTGAATTGATCGGTTGTACTTGTTCGCGGGGCCACGTACGCAGGTGGACGTGGGTCTCCGAATCGAGGGACTGCGCTGCGGGCGCTGGGGTGGACCTTGTCATCTGAACACTCTGTAGAGACTATGGAGCTGACCAAGCGCTTTGGAGCGTTTGTCGCCGTGGATCGTCTTAGCTTTGTGGTGCAGCGCGGAGAGATCTTTGGGTTTCTGGGGCCCAATGGCGCCGGCAAGACCACCACCATCCGGATGCTGCTCTCGCTGCTCTCACCCAGCGCTGGCTGGGCCAGGGTGCTCGGCTATGACACGCAGCGTGAGGCCAGCGAGATCCGGCGCCGCATTGGCTACATGTCGCAACGCTTCAGCCTCTACAGCGATCTGAGCGTTGAACAGAATCTCGAGTTCTTTGGTGGCACCTATGGGCTGCGCGGGGCACGCCTGCGCCAGCGCAAGGCCTATGCTTTGGAGATGGCCGGCCTGTTGGGACACGAGCGGGCGCGGGCTAGCACGCTGCCGGGCGGCTGGCGCCAGTCGCTGGCCCTGGGCTGCGCCATCCTGCACGAGCCGGAGCTACTCTTTCTGGACGAGCCCACCGCTGGAGTGGACCCTATCTCGCGGCGGCGATTCTGGGATCTGCTCTACGAGCTATCAGACCGCGGCCAGACGCTTTTCGTGACCACCCACTACATGGACGAGGCCGAGCGTTGTCATCGCCTGGCCTTTATCCAACGCGGCCGGATCGTGGCTCTGGGCACACCGGAGGAGATCAGGTTCGAGACGATGCCGGATGGCGTGCTCGAGATCACATGCGATGAGCCTCAGCGCGCTTTGGCAGCGCTCAGATCCCTGGAGGGGCTAGAGGCATCCCTCTATGGCGCCGTCGTTCACGTGGCCGCCGATCATCTGCCAACTCGCGAGGCCGAGATCCGAGCGGCGCTCGCACGGGCTGATGTGGGCATCGTGAGCATGCAGCGGGTGCCCGCCTCGCTCGAGGACGCCTTTATCGCCAGTCTGCGAGAACCCGAACCAAGCGCAAGATCCTGAGCAAATCGGGATCATCCCACGTTGCGCCCCCTCAGGTGCCGAGCATTGGGAGGCAAAGATGAGGCGAATCATTCCCATCATAACCGTCGTGCTCTTTTGTACGACCCTTGCTCTATCTGCCTGCGGGAGTGCGCAGAGCGGGCTGGGCCTGCTGAGAGGCGAGAACCCACCGGGCAGCGCTTTGGAGGCCTCTGGCACGATCGAGGCGGAGGAGGTCTCCGTCGCTGCGCAGGCGCAGGGGCGCGTGATCGACATCCAGGTGGACGAAGGCGCAACGGTAGAAGCCGGCGATCCGTTGCTTCAGCTCGATCGCGAGTTGCTGGTGGCCCAGCGAGAAGGTGCCCAGTCCAAAGTGGCCCAGGCGCAAGCCGCTCTGGCCGCCGCGCGGGCGCGTCTGGCCATGGCGCGCAGTGGAGCTCGGCCTGAGGAACGGGATGCAGCCCGGAGCGCGCTGGCCGCAGCAGAGGCACATCTGGAAGCAGCCCGAGTGCAAGAGGGCGCTGCAGCCAAGCGGGTCGCAGGGGCGCGGGCCGGGCTCGCGGCCGCCGAGGGCCAACTCGCCTCGTCCCAGGCCGGCCTAGATCTGGCCCAGGCACAAAAGGACGCGGCCGAGGCCTTGCTCAGGGAGGCGCGCGCCGGCGCCACGGCGGAGGATCTCGCCATCGCTGAGCGCGCAGTCGAGGTAGCCAGGAATGCCCTGTGGGGTGTCCAAGCGTCGCGCGATGCCACCTGCGGGCAGGTAGGGCGAGGTGCCAGTCAAGCGGACTGCGACAGAGCGGAGGCCGCGGTTCAGGCCGCTGAAGAGGAGGTGCGCATGGCCGAGTTGCGCCTCGACCAGGCTCGGCGGGGCCCTCGCGCCGAACAGATCGATGCGCTGGTCGCTCAGGTTGCCCAAACCCAGGCTGCAATCGACGCGGCGCAGGCTGGCCTGCAGGTGGCCCAGGCCAATCGCGATGCCAGCGCTGTGGCGGTGGCTCTGGCCCAGGCCGACCTTGAGAGCGCACGCATCGCGCCAGAAATCGCCGCAGCCCAGCGGGACGGTGCCCAGGCGCAGCTGAACCTGGTGTTGGCCGGATCGCGTCCTGAGGAGCTGGAGCAGGTCCAGGCCCAGTTGGCTCAGGCTGAAGCATTGTTGGAGGGGGCACGCGCCGCGCAGCGCGAAATTGAGATCCAGCTTGAGCGCACGACCGTCATCGCGCCGATAGGCGGCGTGATTCTCGACGTCCTGACCCAGGTGGGCGAGTTGGCCTCACCAGCGGTGCCCCTCTTTACGCTGGCCGATCTGGGCGACTTGCGGCTTACCGTGTATATCCCTGAAGCTGACCTCGGGCGGGTGCATCTGGATCAACCTGTGCGCGTATCCGTGGATGCATACCGCGAGAGCTTTGCTGGGCGGGTGATTCACATCGCGCGCAAGGCAGAGTTCACGCCCAAGAACGTCGAGACTCGCGAGGAACGGGTGCATATGGTTTTCGCCGTCGAGATCGCGCTGGACAATGGCCCCGGCAAGCTCCTGCCAGGCATGCCAGCCGATGTGATCTTTGAGGAGTGAGGCAGTCTCACCAAGACGCTCAGGGTCAGCGGTATCATGTGCTCTGAAAGAAAACTTGCAGTTGCACGAGGCCGCCCATCGCGTAACATCCCTCCAGACCGTCATGATGAAAGAAGCTGCGATAGACGGGCTGTATTGTGCTGGATTGTTGGCTTGTGAGAGGTGCCCCTCCGCGCAAGCTACGCGGCCAGTGCTGCCCGTGGTGGTTTCTGCTGGCCATGGCTTCTACTTGACAACAAGGCAAGCATCGGGCATAATGGTCACAGGTCGCCTATGTCGCACTGTGGCATTTGGCACCCTCAAATCGCTATCCCATAATAAGGAGGTGATGCGAATGGATAGCAGTAGTAAGCGCAGCGTCCTAGCGTCACCTCTGGGTGATCGCTAGGACGC
>JAFGLK010000415.1 GCA_016928125.1 Anaerolineae bacterium | reverse complement strand
CATACTGGGCGCCAGGGCCATCGGTGCCGTCTGTGTCCACTGCCCCCACGACGATCTTCTCGCTGCCGGCGATCTTGAGTGCGGCCGCAAGGGCGTATTCCTGGTTGCGCCCGCCAATGCCCATCTCTTGCCCTACGGTGACCAGGAGCTCGCCAGAGGTAAAGAGGGCCACGGGTGGCTCAAAGGGTTGACCCTGGCGCTCGATGGTTTGGGCGATCGTAGCCATCACCGCCCCGGCTTGGGCCGCCTCGGTGTTCAGCTCGCGCGCCAGCATCACAGGACGATAGCCCAAGGCCTCGGCCTTTTGCCTGGGGGCTGGCCAATCGTCCTCCTGGCCGGCCATGATGCCAAAGATGCGGAAAGAGAGCTGCTCATAGCGCTCGGGCTTGAGCGTCTCGTAGCGCGGATCCGCACGTTCGAGAAAACTGCGCACCGAGGCAGGCACGGCCTCCCACGCATTCCACTTTTCCAGGTTGTGCACGGCGTCCGCAAAGGTCGAGCAATCGGGCAGGGTGTGGAACCAGGTGTTGCGATGGATCAAAGCCTCATAGGGCTGTGGGCTCTTGGCCATGATGTGGATGGCCCGCGCCGGATGAATGTGGGCCGAGATGCGGCCGCCTTTCATCCTATCGAGATGATTCCGAATGGGAGAGAGGTCACTCGTGGGCGCGCCCCGCTCGATCTGCATCAGGTAGACGGTGCGTCGCACATCCTCGAGGCTCACCCCAGGCACCGGCATGGTGAGCAGCGAAGAAAAGCCGCTGGCCCCGACCGTGAAGACCAGGTCTCTTGCCGTGAGCGAACGGGTCATCTCCAGAATCCGTTCGCAACCACGCACGCAGTCTTCGTCCGGGACCGGGTGGGCGCCGAGCGTGACGCCGATCCTGTCCAGGATGATCCCCCCGCCTTTCTTGTCGATGAGGTGGCCGCCGGTGAGATGCTCGCCTAGCACATCCTCGATGGCTTTTGCAGCGCGCTGTACCCCCTTGCCCGCCCCGAATACATAGATGCAACCGATATCCGCAAGATCGTACACCTCTTCCCCGGTGACGGGTGACCCAGGGGGCTCATAGTCTGGATGGCCGATGATGAGCTTGTTCCCCTCGAGGCGGATAAGCGCCAGCACCTTGTCATATGGGTCGGCCGCCTGAAGCCCCGCCTCGATGATCTGCAGAACGGCCCGGCGCCCCTCTATGTTGCTGTGGAAGACCAATGTGTCCAGATTGGTGATGCCCATCGCGTGTGTCTATCCTATGCGAGCAGTCCCTCATCGTGCGCGCACGCCAGCAGGTTCTCTTCAATCGGTGTGGCGAGACATTGTGGGGCTAGCGCTGCGTCTGTCCTTTGAAGAGGGCTTTGCCCGGCCAAACCGTCGTGCCCCCCAATTCCTGCTCCAGGGTGCGCATGCGCCGCCAGTCGAAAGCTCTCACTTGCCCGGCACCCAGACCCAAAGCAAAGTCGGCAATGCTATCTACATCGCCTCGACTGCCACACGGGTGCACGTTGTAGTTGTGTCGCAGGCAGTAATGGGCGGCATCCAGCGCCTCGCTCACAGTGCCCACCTGGGTGATCTTGAGCACCATCGAGTTGGCTGCTCCCAGCGCCACACCCATCTGCACCCGTTCGAGGTTGGTGGTAAAGAGATCATCTCCTACGATCTCGATGCCCAGGTCCTGCACGAGCTGGGCATGCCCTTCCATATCCTCTTCATGTAGAGGGTCCTCGATCGAGACGAGCGGATAGTTGGCTGCGAACTCTCGGTAGAGGGCGAGCATCTGGGCGCGCGTCTTCTCACCGGCAGAGTAGATGCCCACATAGCGATCGATGTCGGCCTCATAGTAGCATCCGGCTGCTGCGTCATAGTAGATGCCCATCTTGGCCTCACCACCCGCCAGGGTGATGGCCTCGGTCATCAAATCGAGGATTTCACGGTCATCCCGGATCACGCCGATCAGGAAAAAGGCGTCATAGCTGTCCTGCAGCGAGCGCTGGCGGTAGACATTCAGGCCATAGCGCTCAATCACCAATCGGGTGAAGGCCTGCTGCAGCTCGTAGGCCAGCTCGACGGCGTTCTCAAAGCCTGAAGCGCCGTATGGGATGATCTCATAGCTCGGCTTGAGCCAGCGTGTGCGGCCGGGGTCGCGGTAACGGCCGCACAGACAGATACCAAAGATAGGCATCGGGAAGATGTTGGCATTCGCGCCGCCGATGTATTGATAGAGCGGCAGTCCGGCAGCGTGGGCCGCCGCCTTGCAGACCGCCAGAGATACCCCGACGATCGCATTCGCGCCTAGACGGGCCTTGTTGGGCGTGCCGTCGAGTCTGATCATCAACTCGTCGATCTCGCGCTGCCGATTCACTTCCAGTCCAATCAGATGGGGCGCGATCTCCTGGATGTTTGCGACGGCCCTGAGCATCCCTTTGCCGCCAAAGCGCGCCCCTCCATCGACCACGAAGGCGGCCTCATACTGGCCCGTCGAGACACCGGCCGATGGCGTTGACCTCCCGATGGCGCCCGTATCGGTCGTGACCGTCACCTCGAGCCCCAAGGTCCCACGTTCGGCCATGATCTCGCGCGCTTCGATGCTCTGAATCCTATCGCCCACCGCAAATCCCCCCAAAAAGAATGCGAACAGCCCGATTATAGAGAGAGCCAGGGCAGAGTGTCAAACTTGCAGGACCAGGGCTTTCGGAAGCAGTCGGAGGAGGCGAACCCAACCCCAGGCGCGCGGCAAAGAGGTTGAACCAATTGGGTACATGATAGATGAAAGGGACATCTCATCGCGGGGAGATGTCCCTGGTGACCTACCGTTGCAGTCAGAGGGGGATCCCAGCCTGCCCACCGACCGTCCTCTACGGCTTGCCCCCCTGCGCGCTCACGTTTGTTGCGGACGTGCTCCTTAGGCTCTCCTCAGATCGGCCTTAGGATCAGGACGTCGTTCGGCTCCAGATCGATCGTGCCGTCTATCCCCGTGCCCGTTAGCAGATCGCGCATCGCACCGGGCAGCGCGACGGTGCGCTTCTCTGTGTCGTGGTTGAGCACAAAGGTGAATGTCATGCCCTCCTTGGTGCGTTGGCAGACCTCGACGCCTTGCGGAGCCTCGAGCGGCGGGCGAATGCCCAACTCGTGACAGAGGTGCTGCAGCAGATCAGCCACGAAGCGGGACTCGGGATCGCTGGCAATGTGATAGGCCTGTCCCTGGCCGTAGTGATTCACGGTCAACGCCGGGCGCCCGGCGTAGAAATCCTCGCCGTAGGTGGCCAGGCTGTGAGCGCCCTCGAGGTGCAGCAGATCGCACAGCAGACTGCACCGGTACGCGCCTGCCAACGGTCCGAGCGCCTCATCGAAGACGATTGCGTTCGATTGGTCGGGCAGCAGCGCGTCGATCTCCTCGACCCAGATGCCGAGTAGATCCCTGAGTTCGCCAGGATATCCACCCAACGTCAGCAAGTCGTTCTCGTCCACCAGCCCGCTGAAGAAGGTGGTGACCAACGTGCCGCCGGCGCGCACAAAGGCCTTGAGGTTATCCGCCACGCCAGGGCGCAGCATGTAGAGCACGGGCGCGATGACCAGCTTGTAGGCCGACAGGTCGGCAGTAGGTCGAACCACGTCGGTCGCGATGTGCGCATCCCACAAGGCCGCATAGTACTTTTTGGCCTGGGCCACATAGTCGAGATCGGCGCTGAGGCCCTGGCAGTAGTCGATGCCCCACCAGTTCTGCCAGTCAAAGAGCAGCGCCGCCTGCGCCGCCTG
>JAFGLK010000414.1 GCA_016928125.1 Anaerolineae bacterium | reverse complement strand
GCCAGTTGGGCGCACAGGTCAAAGGCCTGGGTGTTGCCCGCGTGCAGCGTGGGCACAAAGCAGAGGCGCTCCATCTGCGCCTTGAGCGCCTCGATGATGCGCCGGTTGCGGTGACCCATGGTGACCACAAAGATGCCAGATAGGCCGTCCAGGTAGCGCTTGCCGTCCACGTCCCAGTAGTAGACGCCCTCGGCGCGCTCGATGATAAAGGGGTCTTCGACAAAGGCGCTCATCTGACGAAAGTCGAGCACCCCGTGCTTGAGGAAATCGGGGTCCTTGAAGCGAGATGGATCGGGCATGGTGGGCTTCCTCCGGCGAATGGTTGCGCGAGATGTGACGCCCATCCTAGCCGGGCCGAGGCGATTTGTCAAAACGGACGCGCCCCGCCCAGGGCGGGCGGGGCGAGCGATTCTCGGTAGCGCAGCCCAGCGGCCAGGCCGGGTCGCCAATTGAGGCTAGCTGCCAGCCACGATGGAGGCCAGGTCCTCCTCCACGGTCGTGATCGGGCGCAGGTCGAACGTCTCGACCAGCACCTTGGCCACGCCCGGCGAGAGAAAAGCCGGCAGGGTCGGCCCCAGGCGGATCTTTTTCACGCCCAGCGAGAGCAGTGCCAGCAACACCAGCACGGCCTTTTGCTCATACCAGGCGATGTCGTACTCGATGGGCAGGTCGTTGACGCTCTCGACCCCAAGCGCCTCGGCCAGCTTGAGCGCCACGTACACCAGCGAGTACGAGTCGTTGCACTGGCCCGCGTCCAGAATGCGCGGGATGCCGCCGATGTCGCCCAGATCGAGCTTGTTGTAGCGATACTTGGCGCAACCCGCGGTGAGGATGATGCTGTCCTCAGGCAGGCCCTTGGCTATGTCAGTATAGTACGAGCGGACGTTCTGGCGCCCGTCGCAGCCGGCCATCACCACGAAACGCTTGAGCGCCCCGGTTTGGATCGCCTCGATCACCTTGTCGGCGACGCTCATCACGGTCTCATGCGCGAACCCGATGGGGATCGTGCCGCTCTCCAGCTCCTTGGGGGTGACGTTCAGCGCCTTGGCGTGGGCGATCAGCGCGCTGAAATCCTTGGGGGCGCCGCCCTCGCCCTCGGGGATGTACTGGGTGCCCGGATAGCCGGCCTGCCCCGTGCAGTAGATCTTGTCCACATAGCTGTCTTTGGGCGGCACGATGCAATTGGTGGTCATCAGGATGGGGCCGCCAAAGGCTTCAAACTCGTCACGCTGGTGCCACCACGAGCCGCCATAGTTGCCCACCAGGTGATCGTATTTCTTGAGCTCGGGATAGGCGTTGGCGGGCAGCATCTCGCCGTGGGTGTAGATGTTCACGCCCGTGCCCTGGGTCTGCTCCAGCAGCTCGGCCAGATCGCGTAGATCGTGACCGCTGACCAGGATGCCGGGTCCCTGGCGCACGCCGAGATTGACCTGCGTGGGCTCGGGATGGCCATATGCGCCCGTGTTGGCCCGATCCAGCAGCGCCATGGTCTGCACGCCCATCTGGCCGCACTTGAGCACCAGGCCGGTCAGCTCCTCGCCCGAAAGGCTATCATCGGTGGTAGCGGCCAGCCCCTCCTGCAAGAAGGCCAGCAGGCTGTCATCTTTGCCGCCCAGGGCGTAGGCGTGGGTCAGGTAGGCGGCCATGCCCTTCAGGCCATAGATCAAGAGCTCGCGCAGCGAACGCACATCCTCGTTCAAGTCCGGATCGGCCATCACGCCAACCATGCGGCCCTGGGCCACGAGCGCGTCCTGGCCTGCGCCAGCCGGCGACCAGTCGGCCACGGCGGCGGCCGAAGGGGCCAGCGCCTCGCCCTTGGCGGCCAGGGCGCTTTTCAGCTCATCGCGCAGCGCCACCGCCTCGTGCACCAGCTCCACAAAGCGCTCGGCGTCGAAATTGGCGTTCGTGATGGTGGCAAACAGGGCATCGGCCACAAAGGTGTTGGCCTGCTGTCTCTCGATGCCCAGCTCGCGGGCGCGCAGGGCGTAGAGCGAGAGGCCCTTCAGGGCGTAGATCAACAGGTCCTGCAGCGCGGCTACGTCGTCGGTCTTGCCGCACACGCCGCGAATGGTACAGCCCTGGTTGCGGGCCGTCTCCTGACACTGGTAGCAGAACATGCTCATAGCGGTCTCCTTTCCTCTCCGGATGATCTGAGTCGATCCATAGTATAGCAGCTCATCGAGCCAGAGAATGTGACAAAAGTCCCATCAGTCAATTGTTTTGCGGAGCATTCGAGTCATCTCTGCGGCCCGCCTGTGGGGCCAACCAGCAGGGCTGTTGGCTGGGTCTAGACGGCTGGGAAGAGATCGGTGCTCAGGTAGCGCTCGCCCGTGTCGGGCAGAATGACCACGATGAGCTTGCCCTTGTTCTCCGGACGGGCGGCGACGCGCAACCCCGCCGCGAGCGCAGCCCCCGAGGATCCGCCCGCGAAAATTCCCTCTAGGCGAGCCAGCCGTCGGGTCGCCTCGAATCCCTCCTCTTCTCCGACCTGGATGACTTCATCCACCAGGTCGAGGCGCAGGACCTCGGGGATGAACCCCGCGCCGATGCCCTGGAACTTGTGGGGGCCCGGTTGTCCCCCCGAGAGCACGGGCGAGCCTGCTGGCTCCACGGCGATGCACTGCAGCCCCGGCTTGAGCGGCTTGAGCGCCTCGGCAATACCCGTGATCGTCCCTCCGGTGCCCACGCCCGCTACCACGATGTCTACACGGCCCTCGGTATCGCGCCAGATCTCAGGGCCGGTGGTCTCGCGGTGCGCGCGCGGGTTGGCCGGATTCTCGAACTGCTGGGGGATCCAGCTGTTGGGGATCGACTCGGCCAGTTCCTCGGCCTTGGCGATGGCCCCCTTCATCCCGTCTGACCCGGGCGTCAGCACCAGCTCGGCCCCCAAAGCGCCGATGATCTTGCGTCGTTCGACCGAGACGCTGTCGGGCATGGTGAGGATCAAGCGATAGCCCCGGGCCGCGCACACCATGGCTAGGCCGATGCCGGTGTTGCCGCTGGTCGGCTCGATGACGGTCGTATCAGCCGTGACAAGGCCCTCTCTCTCGGCCGCCTCGATCATACTCAGCCCAATGCGTTCTTTGACGCACGATAGGGGGTTGAATGACTCGAGCTTGACCGCGACCTCGGCTCCCAAACCCTCGGTCAGGCGGTTGAGGCGGACCAAGGGCGTGTTGCCGATGGTCTCGGTGATGCTGTTATGGATTCCAGCCATGCTATGCTCCCTTCAAGTAGACTATTCATATGTGATTACTATGAATTATACTACACGAATAAGCGACTGACAAGAGTGTTCGAGCCTGCGCACCGCGCAAACCCAAACGGACTTGACGCATGATCTGGCTTTGGGTAATCTGTCGACTAGGAGGCGACGAAATGGGCGATTTCCCGGACGATTTCCGGCGTCTGGACGATGCCACGCGGGTTCATCTGGGCCCCTATACAGAGCACTTTCAGGCCGCTCTGAAAAGGTTGGCCGAGGCCCAGGCCGTGCGTAGGCTTTGGGCTCGCGATGGCAGCTTGTGGCGTGACGACATCAATTCGATTCGCGAGATCGAGCGTCGTCTAGGCTGGCTCGATCTACCGCGCTCGATGCCCGTCGAGGTGACGCGCCTTCGGGCGTTGGCCCAGGAGGTCAGAGCCGCCGGGCTCGAGCGTGTGGTCGTGCTGGGCATGGGGGGTAGCAGCTTGGCGGCCGAGGTCCTGGCCGAGTCGCTGGGGATGAAGGCGGAGGGCCTCGAGCTGGTTGTGCTGGATAGCACGGATCCGGGCCAGATCCGGCGCGTCGCTGCGGCGGCGCCATTGGCCGATACACTCTTTGTTCTGGCCAGCAAATCGGGCACCACGGCGGAGCCGCTCGCGCTCTATGACTATTTCAGAGGAGAGCTGAGCGCGCGTCAGAACGTGGCCCGGTGGTCGCGCCATTTCATGGCCATTACCGACGCGGGCACCTCCCTCGAGAAGTTGGCTGCTGAGGCCAACTTCCGAGCCTGCTACCTGAACCCAGCCGATGTGGGCGGGCGCTACTCGGCCCTCTCGCTCTTCGGCCTGGTCCCCGCGACGTTGCTGGGCATCGATCTCGACAAGCTGCTGGGTCGCGGTCACGCCATGGCTTGGGCTTGCCGCGATGGCGTTGAGCCCCAGGACAACCCCGGTCTCACCTTGGGGGCCATCATGGGCGGCCTGTGGCAGGCCGAGCCTGGCCGCGACAAGCTCACCGTAGTCACTTCTCCCGAGCTCGCGCCCATGGGTGTGTGGATTGAGCAGTTGATCGCCGAGAGCACGGGCAAGGGCGGCAAGGGCTTGGTGCCGCTCGTCGGCGAGGAGCCTGCCCTGTGGGACACGGCCAAGGACCAGCGCCTGTACGTCTATCTGCGACTCGAGGGCTCGGCTAACGAGGAGATCGACGCGTATATGCGCGCACTCGCCGACGACGGGCAGCCAGTGGTGGTGCTGGTGCTGAGCGATCTCTATGATCTGGGGGCCGAGTTCTTTCGCTGGGAGTACGCCACGGCCATCCTCGGCTATTTGATGGGCCTGAATCCCTTTGACCAGCCGGATGTGGATGGGGCCAAGCAAAGGGCGCACGAGGCGCTCCAGAGGTATGAGCAATCCGGCGATCTGGGTGATCAGGAGCCTCTGGCGGAGAACGCTGAGGTGGCCCTGTATGGCCCGGAGATCGAGGGCGCGTTTGGCGTACAAGCCTGCCTGCGCGCGTTCCTCGAGCAGGTCCGCCAAGGCGACTATGTGGCTTTGTTGGCCTATCTGGACCGCAACGAGGTTCACGCCGCGCGGTTGGCCGAGCTTCAGCGTTGGGTGTCGCAGGAGGTCGGCATACCGGCCA
Source organism: Anaerolineae bacterium (assembly GCA_016928125.1). Next base: position 17,651 of record JAFGLK010000414.1, on the reverse strand, counting down.
GTGTGGGCTTTGGCCCGCGCTTTCTGCACAGCACCGGTCAATTGCACAAGGGAGGGCCCGATTCGGGCCTCTTCCTCCAGATCACCTACGAGAGCGAGGCGTTGCCCATTCCGGGGCGGGCCTACGGTTTCGATGTGCTGCAACTCGCCCAGGCCCAGGGCGATCTGCGCGCTCTCCACGAAAAAGGGCGCCGCGCGATGCGCGTGCATCTGCGACAAGCGCCTGAGCAAGGGCTGCGGAGTCTGATAGCTCTTTTGCACTCGTCTGCGTAATGGCTCGGGCTGAGACCGGCGGTGAGGCGCGAGATGCTGACGCTCCTGATCATGCGCCACGGCAAATCGAAATGGAACCAGGAGGGCCTGGCCGATCACGACCGCTCGCTGGCCAAGCGCGGCCGCAAGGAGTCGCGACAGGTCGGCCAGGCCCTGGCGCTGCGCGAGCTCGTGCCCGATATCATCCTGAGCTCCACGGCCAAGCGCGCGCGCACCACGGTCAAGCACCTGCTCAAGGGCAGCGGCTTTGAGACCGAGGTGTCGTGGCACGCGGGGCTCTATGCTGGCGAGTTAAGCTCGCACTTTGGGGCGCTCAATGCGCTGCCCGATGGCGTGCAGGTGGCCCTGATCGTGGGCCATAATCCGTTGCTGGAGGAACTGCTCGAGCTGCTCACCGGCCGGTTTGTGAGGCTGCCCACAGCCACCCTGGCGTGCGTCGAGTTGCCGATCACAAGCTGGAGCCAACTGGATCACGACACGAGTGGCGAGCTGCGCTTTGTGTTGAGAGGCAAAAAGGCCGGCGAGCGTGCGCCTTAGCGGCTCGCCCCTAGGATAGCGCACGGAAGCGAGCGGCGACGCTCTGACACAGAACGTCGCCGCGTCGTTCTAGCGGATATCCTTGGGGCCCTTACCACTTCTCGTAATGAATGAGTTGCTCGGGCTTTTTGCGCAACTTGGGACGGGGAGAGTCGGCCGGATAGCCCAGCGGGGTACACGCGATCGGCTCCACGCCCTCCGGCAGACCGAACACCTCCTTGGCCGCGACCGGGTCAAAGGCGCCGACCCAGCAGGTGCCCAGACCCTCCTCGGTAGCGGCGAGAACCAGATGGTCCATGGCGATGGCCGCATCCACGTCGCCATAGTTCCTGCCGTCGCTGCGCAGCCAGGCCCGATCGGGCAGAACACAGACGCACACGATCATCGGCGGCTGTGTCGTGAACCAGTTTGGCCGATAGACGCGGGACAGCTCCTCCTCACGGCCTTCTGTATGTACCACCACAAGGCCGAGCGGTTGGCGGTTGGCCGCCGTTGGGGCCAACACAAAGGCCTCCAACACGCGCTGCAACGTCTCCTCGTCGATGGGTCGTCTCTGGTAGGCGCGCACCGCGTAGCGGGTGCGAATCAGCTCTGAGAAATCCATGCACGTTGCTCCCTTCTCCAGATGGAGCGACAATACCGCCTCGGCCGAGCGCTGCCAACTCAAGGGGCAGACCAGGACTATCACGCACAGCAGGCACAGCGTAGCGCACAACCGACGCTTGACGCACCCCTCAAAAGGCGGCATGATAGGGACAGGCACAGGAGGAGGCGATCGCCATCGGCGCGGCAAGGGGCTGGGATCGGGAGGATTGGTTGCGCAGCGTGACACAGCGGGCCTGGGAGGCCACGCCCGTGGGCTGGAACGCCGCCGATGACCCCTGCAAGCGCCCGCTTCCCGCGGCCGTTCTGCGGCTCTGGAGAGAGGAGAGGGGCCTGCCTTATGTGCCCGGATGGGCCGTGGAGGTCGTGTATCGCATGTTGGGGCCGCTGCCCATGTGCGGTCACGCCCTGTTCCCACTGCCGATCCTAGAGTTGTGCAAGGCGATTGGGGCTCAGCGCTGTCCCGAACTGGTGATCGGCTGCTATAGGGTCCCGCCTGAGCGCAAGATCCTCATGTCCTACTATGTCTTTTGCCTCGACGCCTGGTTGCAGGGCGCAGACCTGGCGGTGGCGAGCGCCGAGCTGAGCTGGCGCCCAACGCTGGGCAAAGAGTGGCCCACTATCATCGAGGGGGTCTACCGAGTCCTGGGGGATCGCTCCGAGATCAAGGCTTGGCTCGTGCAGCGGCTCGTGCATCAGCTGCGCTGGTGGATCAAGGCCACCATCTGGCACGACGATCAGCGTGACCGCTTTCTGCTCGACGCCTACCTGGGCGATGTCCGCGGCGACGAGGCGCGTCACAGCGCCTATGGCAACTCGCCTTACGGCGATCCCTACTTTGCAGAGCTCCGGCTCCCACAGATGCAGGCGCTGGAGGAGCACATCCGTCGCGCTCTGCCGGATAAAGCATCGATTCTGGAGCGCATCCATTCCACCTGGCTGTGCGCTCTCAAGGCGTTGCGCTATCTGGAGCGGATCATCGTCGAGGTCGGTGCCATCGAATCCTCAGAGCCGGTGCAGGCGGCGTCCCTCCAATGCGAGGGCACCTGGCCCTCTGTGGGGGAGGCGCGGCGCTGGTATCGCCCCTTTGTGCGCTCGCTGGATGATTGGCTCGCCGGAGACATCGAGGCGCGCCCCGACCTGGGCCGGGCCACGCCGGTCAAGCGTTGGTTGGTGGGCCTGCTCCAACTCAAGCTCGCGCTCTGAGCGCCACAACCCGTTCGGGCGTTTGGTCGGGGCGGCCTCCGCAGCCGACGCGTCAGCCGGAGATCAACCCATCGGCTCATGAGGATCGGGGTGGGAATTCAACCATGGCTACATACGTACGCATCAGCGCCATCGGCCCGAGACCGCTCAGCGGCCGTCCAGCTCCCGATCAAGATGCCGTGCGGGAGATGATCGCTTTCTGGCGCGGGCGCCTGGACCAAGTGCTGCCCGATCAGCCGGACCTCATCGTGCTGCCGGAGGCGTGCGACTGCTATCCGAGCCACTCGCTCGAGGAGCGCCGGCGCTACTATCGCGTGCGCGGCGATCAGGTGCGCGGTGCCTTGGCCGAGGTGGCGCGCAAACACCGCTGCTACATCGCCTACTCGGCGGCCCGCGAGATGGCCGACGGCTCCTGGCGCAACTCCACTCAGCTCCTCGACCGCCAGGGCGAGGTGCTGGGCATCTATGATAAGAACCATCTGGTGGTGACCGAGATCGAGGCCGGTTTCCTATGCGGCAGCGCGGCGCCCGTCATGGCCTGCGATTTCGGGCGCGTGGGCTGTGCGATCTGCTTTGACCTGAACTTTGATGAGCTTCGCAGCCAATATGCGGCCGCGCAGCCCGACCTGATCCTCTTTTCTTCGATGTATCACGGTGGTCTGATGCAGCCCTACTGGGCCTACACGTGCCGTGCGCACCTGGTCGGCGCCATCGCTGGGCCACCCAGTGCGATCCTGTCGCCCGTGGGTCACACCATCGCCAGCAGCACCAACTATCTGGACTATTGCACCGCGACGGTCAATCTCGACTGCCGCGTGGTGCATCTAGATTTCAACTGGGAGAAGCTCAGGGCCATGAAGGCCAAGTACGGCCGCGGGGTTTCGATCCATGACCCGGGCTATCTGGGGGCGGTGTTGATCGCCAGCCAGAGCCAGGATGTGAGCTGTGCAGAGCTGGTGCAGGAGTTCGAGATCGAGCTGCTCGACGATTACTGGCGACGCTCGCTGGCCGCGCAGCACGATGCGGCCCATCGCGCCCCGGCTGCGGGCAGTTAGGTTAGGAGGAGCATGACGAAGCGAACACGCTATGCCCAGGTGGGCCTGGGAGGGCGATCGTGGATGTATTCCACAGCGATCGTGGAGACGTATGCGGCGCACTGCGAACTGGTGGGGCTCTGCGACACGAATCTGGGGCGCCTCAATGATCGCTTGCGCTGGGCCGAGACGGCCGGGGCGAGGCCCCGAGCCTTTGAGGCCCCGGCCTTTGAGGAGATGCTGGCTGCGTGCAAACCCGACATAGTCATTGTGACCACTGTGGATCAGTTCCACGACCACTATATCTGTCGCGCCATGGAGCTCGGCTATGACGTGATCACCGAAAAGCCCATGACCACGGACGAGGGCAAGTGCGCGCGCATCATCGAGACGCAACGGCGCACGGGGCGCGCCTGTCGCGTGACCTTTAACTATCGCTACTCCCCTCCCCGCACCCAGGTCAAGCACCTGCTCATGTCGGGCGTGATAGGGGACATCCTTTCGGTGGATTTCCATTGGCTGTTGGACACCCACCACGGCGCCGACTATTTCCGACGTTGGCATCGCAACAAGGTCAACTCGGGCGGCCTGATGGTTCACAAGGCCACCCATCATTTTGATCTGGTCAACTGGTGGCTGTCCGACATCCCCGAGTCGGTCTATGCCCAAGGGCAGCGCCGCTTTTACACCCCCCAGCAAGCCCAGCGTTATGGCCTCACCGAGCGCGGCGAACGCTGTCTGGGCTGCGCCGAGGCGGGCCGCTGCCCTTTCTACCTGGACCTGGCCAGTGCAGAGCGCATGCGAACGCTCTATCTGGAGAATGAGGGCCATGACGGCTACTATCGTGACCGCTGCGTGTTCAGCGAGCAGATCGACATCGAGGACTCGATGAATCTGGTGGTCACGTACCGCTCGGGCGTCAAGATGAGCTATTCGCTGAATGCCTTCATGCCCTGGGAGGGCTATCTGATCGCCTTCAATGGGAGCAAGGGCCGGCTGGAGCACAAGTGCGAGGAGACGGTCTACATCAGCGGCGATGGCAGCGTGCCGGGCGAGCTGCTGGCCGAGGGCACAACGATCAAGGTCTATCCTCACTTTGGCACAGGCTACAGCGTGCCCATCTGGCAGGCGCAGGGGGGGCACGGCGGCGGCGACCAGCCGCTGCTGGATGACATCTTTCTGCCCCAACCGCCCGCCGATCCCTATCTGCGCGCCGCCGATCAGCGCGCAGGCGCCTATTCCATTCTGACGGGCGTGGCGGCGAACCGCTCGATGGCCTCCGGGCAGGCGGTGCGCGTCGACGAACTCGTGAGCGGGATCGGGCTGCCCGACTATCCACCCATGCCCCGCCCCGACGAGCCGATCTCTTTGCCCACAAGCCCCGGCCAGCGCATGAGCCTGGAGAGGGCAAACCAACTGCGTGGAATCGCCGCGAGCGGATGAGACTGACTCGCGTCCCAGAGAACGCTAGACCAGGAGAAGCCATGGCCACTATACCCAACTATCTGGAGGTCGAGGTCGTCGATTTCGATCCGCCCGTCTTGGCGGTCTGTCGCGAGTTCCATGGCGCCTATGAGCGCACGCCAGACCAGGTGGCCGAGGTGGAGGCCTATGTGACCGGGCGCGGGATCGCCTCGGGCGGCTTGGATGTGCTGGGCATCTACTTTGACGAACCCGGGAGCAAGCCAGCGGAGGAACTGCGCAGCTATCAGGGCGTGCTCGTGGACGCTCGCGCGCCGGTGAAGGAGCCGTTCTTCATCTATGAGCTGCGGGGCCAACACGTGCGCGTGCGGGTGCGCGCCGATCAGCCGGAGCAGTTCGGGGCGGCCTATGGCGCCCTGTTTGGCTATGCGAGCAGCAACGGGCTGAACATCGCCTCTGAGGTAGGGATTCAGATCACGCGCGCGCTGGGCGAGCTCGTGTTGTGTGAGGTCCATCTCGAACTGGGCGAACGGCCCAGCAATCGCTAGGCCGATTCGGCCGAGTCAAGGCTCGATGGGCCTTGCCAGAGTTGGCCACCTATGGCCAGAGGGCCATACATGCTGCGGCGGTGTTGTGAGGCCCGCCCTCTGGTGCAGGAGGGGCCAGGCTTCGCTGCGCAACCTCGCTGGTGAGATTGCGTAGAGAGTGAGAATCGGATCGGTTTACTGGAGCGCTCTGCACGTGTGAGGAGGGACCGATGGGCTTGGTGAGTTGGATTGTTTTCGGTGCGCTGGCAGGCTGGGTCGCCAGCTTGCTCATGGGCACCAATCGGCGCCAGGGCTGCCTGATGGATATTGTGATCGGGGTGATTGGCGCGCTGTTGGGCGGGTTCCTGGTCAGTCTCTTGGGGGGCGATGTCTCGATCGGATGGAATCCCATCAGTTTCATCGTGGCCGTCGGTGGATCGATTCTGCTGCTCCTGATCACTGGCGCAGCACGGCGCCGCAGATAAGGTGTGTGTCATACGCGGGGCTCGCCTCCCGCTCTGAGAGGCGAGCCCTGGCCCTTGATGGCGGCGCACGATATGCTCACGAACGGAACCGTGTTCGCGTGTAAGGCGCCGCTTATTCCTCGACGACTACCTTTTCGATCTCGTCATAGCGCTCGCACTTGCGCAGATCCACATACGGCCCCGCCACAGGCGCGGCCCAATGCACTGCGTTGGTGATCACTTGCTGCACCTCGGCCTGGTAAAAGATCGGCAGCGTCTCGTGGCCGGGCCGGAAGTAGAACACCTTTCCCTTACCCCGATGATAGCAAGCCCCGCTGCGAAAGACCTCGCCCCCCTGGAACCAACTGATAAAGACCAGCGCGTCGGGCTTGGGGATGTCAAAGAACTCGCCATACATCTCGACGTGGGGGATCTCGAAATACTCGTCCAATCCCGCCGCGATGGGGTGGGCTGGATCGGTGACCCATAGCCGCTCGCGCTCGCCGATCTGGCGCCATCTGAGAGTGCAATTCGTGCCCATCATGCGCCTGAAAATCTTGGAGAGGTGGCCCGAATGGAGCACGATCAGCCCCATCCCGTTCAGGATGCGGGTCTGCACGCGATCCACGATCTCGTCGCGCACCTCGCCGTGGGCCATGTGCCCCCACCAAGTGAGCACGTCGGTCTCGGCCAGCAGCTCTTCTGTGAGGCCATGCTCGGGCTCGTCGAGGGTGGCCGTGCGCACCTGGATGGTCGGATCGGCGCGCAGGAAGCGGGCGATCTGGTGGTGGATGCCCTCCGGATAGATCTTGGCCACCGCCTCGTGGGTCTTTTCGTGGCGAAACTCGTTCCACACCGTGACGCGGATCTTGTCTGTCATTGCCTTTGCCTCGTTTCTGTGTGCCAATCCGTTTGATGCGAATAGGCATGCTTGGGTGATGTGAGACCGTGAGAGTATAGACCAGGCGACGGAGGCCACGCAAAAGCGGCTGGCGCACGGGACCTGCGACGTCAATCGCCGACATAGGGTTTGATATCCAAAACGGGCGATCCATCCCAAGCATCTAGGCCCGAGACCACCAGCTCGTTACCCTCGACCTCAAGGAGGCGCACGGTCGTCAGGCCGATGGGATTGGGGCGATGGGGGCTGCGCAACGCAAAGACGCCGCGCCGCGGGCGCTGCAGATCGCCTTGCGGGTGTTGGCGCAAGGGCGCATTTGCCGGCGCCTCGTGCAAGCAGAAAAGGATCTGCAGGCGCTCATAGGCCTCGATGCCCAGCAGCCCCTCGGCGTATTCAGGCCACAGCTCAATGCGCGAGGCCGAGCTGCGCGCCCTGGAGAGCGCCTCGCCGGGCACGAGATCGTTATGCACCACCCCGATCGAACGGAGGGAGACGCCTTGGCCCCCCGTCTCTGCAGCGTAGCACGCGATGCAGAGGTTGCGACCGTCGAGGACCTGGATGCGCGTGGCCATGGTCATCTGGCCGCAACGCTCGCATCGAATAGAGGGGTGCAGGCTGGCCTTGTCTGGGATCTGGAAATCGGTCAGTTCCTCAATCTCCAGGAGCGCATCTTCATCCAGATCCAGAATCGCCAGCGCCCGCTGGCGCCAGAGCGCGTTCAGGGCCTCGACCTCCTCACAGGAGGCGTCGTCGGAGCGCCCGCGCGCGATGATGGCCTCGTCGTGAGCGCTCTGTGGCGGACGCGGCCTCGACTTGACGCGAACGCGGATCGCTTTGCGGTCCGAGCGGCGCCCAAAGGTAAAGACATTCTGGCCGTGATCCAGATGCAGGAGATTCCCTTTGCCAAAGGTCGTCCCGACGAGGAATTGGATCGCGTCCACCGCGCAGTTGTCCGTCTCAACGATCGCCACGACTTCCTCGTCCTGGGCATGGGACCCAATCTCACGCAGAGCGACCTCTGCCACGCGCACGCCCGTCATCAAGCCCGGGCAGAGATGCCCATGAAACGCAATGGTCGCCTCCAGCGCAGTGCGATCGATATGGCTCTGCATGCATCACCTCCCCGTCGAGCCTGGAGCGGGTCCACAGCGGATGCGCCGACCCGTCTCAGCGTCGAGGCGCATGACCAGTCAGAAGTCGCCGCCATCCACCGTCCAAGTATAGGATGCGCCCCTCGGCTGTCAATTGTGAGCAAGCGGCCTTCTCGGGACAGGTTGTCTGATATATCGGACTCTGAATGTTTGACACCCACCTGCTGCGCCGTCATAATCGCCATAGAATGGGCTGGAACCAGGCAGGCGTCTGATTCGTCTGTAGAGTCGAGGCAGTCTTCGAGTGGGAGGTAGCACCATGCGATATGTACGTTTTGGCGCCACGGATTTGCAGGTGTCGGCATTGGCCTTTGGCTGCATGAGCCTCACCCCAGAGACGGCTGAGCCAGGCAAGGCCGCTGTGGCTCGCGCCTATGAGCTGGGCATCAACCTGTTCGACACGGCCGATGTCTATGCGCGGGGGCAGTCGGAGGTGATCTTGGGCCAGGCGCTGCGCGAGGCGGGCATTGCGCGCTCGGCGGTGTTTATCGCCAGCAAGTGCGGCATCGTGTTCGAGGGCATGGACCCGGCCTATGCCTACAAGGCCTACGATCTCTCGCCCGCCTATCTCAAGGCATCCTGTGAGGCATCGCTCAAGCGTCTGGACACGGATTACCTCGATCTGTACCAGCCGCACCGCATCGATTATCTCACCCATCCCGAGGAGACGGCGCGTGCCCTGGAGGACTTGCAGACGGAGGGCAAGATCCGGCATGCGGGCGTGAGCAACTATACCACCGATGAGCTACGGGCGCTCTGTGCCTACGTGCGGCTGGAGAGCCTGCAGACTCAGTTCAGCCTGCTGCATATCGAGCCCTTGGAGACGGGGCTGGCTGCGGTGTGCCAGGAGAAGCGCATGAGCATCCTCTGTTGGAGCCCTCAGCACCGAGGGATCCTGACGGGCACGCGACCCCTGCCCCACGGCGACTGGCAGCGACAGCGCGAGGCGGGCATCGTGGCGCAGTTGAGGCCTTTTGCGCAGCAGTACGGCGTCACGTTGGCGCAGCTTTCGCTCGCCTGGCTGATGCAACAGCCTGGCGGCGTGATCCCGCTGGTGGGGACGGCCAATGCGGCGCACATCGCCGAGGCGGCGCTTGCCAGTGAGATCACGCTCGAGCGTGACGACTGGTACGAGCTGACCGTGATCGCGCGTGGGCGCCCCATGCCCTGGGGCCAGGCCCCCTATGTGTACCTTAAGGAGCGTTAGCGTGGGCCGCACGCTGGCCGTCGCCCTGAGCTGTTCCGCTGACGAGAGAGACTGGCAGATATGACCAGACGACGAACCCAATCGCCCGCCCTGCCCAAGCGAGGCTTTTCGTTGATGGCGGGGCTCCTCAGCCTGCTGGCAGCCGCTGTGAGCGTACTGGGCTTTCTTGGCGTCCGTAGCGCCCGCGAGTTGCGCGGTTTCCTGCCCAACAGTTGGGTAAAGCCCAGGTACGAATTCGTGCTGCTCGAGGGGCGCCTGGCCCGCATGTCGGTGGGCGGCAGAAAAGAGATCTGGGGCGTCAACGCAGACGATCTGATCTTTCGTTGGGAAGGAGATCACTGGCAGCGCGTCGAGGGCCGCCTGCGCCAGGTGTCGGTGGGGGTCGACGGCGCCCTGTGGGGCCTGAATGCGGATGGCCAGATCTACCGCTACGCCCAAGACGGCTGGACCCAGATCCATGGCGAACTGACCGAGATCTCGGTGGGGAGCGCCGAATACATCTGGGGTGTCAACCGAGACGGGCAGATCTTTCGCCGGGCCGGCGATTCATGGAGGCCGGTGCCAGGGCAACTGGTCTCCGTATCGGTGGGTGCGGACGGCGATGTCTGGGGCCTAGATCCCGCTGGCAATGTGGTGCGCTGGGATGGCCTCGAGTGGCAGGCCGTCGGAGCACGCCTGCGACGCCTCTCCGTGGCTGATGGGCAGACCGTATGGGGTGTGGATGCCAATGATCAGGTGCTCTACTGGCGCGACGGCGCATGGCAACGCATTGGCGGCGCGCTCGTCGACGTGGCTTGTGCGCAGGATGGCACCGTGTGGGGAGTGGATCGCGAGCGGCGCATCTACCGCCTCGAGAGACAGGGCCTGCTGCGGCGTCTCGCGAACCACATTGGCTCGGCGCTGGCCAAGCAGAGCTGGCTGCCGAGTCCGTCCCAGTTCATATCTCGCCTGCTCAAATCGCTCTGATCTGGGCCGTTAGGACCATGGAAAAACGCCCTATCCGCGCCACGGCCGTGCAGGGCCTGTGACGCGGATCGGGTGCGGCGCCAGACGGCGGATCAGTCTTCCGTACAGGCAGCCAACTGGGCCTTGATCACGTCGCCGAGCCGCCGAATGCCCTCGCGGATGGTCTCCGGCGGCACGCTGGCGTATGACATACGCAACGTGTTCTGGCCGCCCCCATTGGCGAAGAACGGCCCGCCGGGCACAAAGGCCACCTTTTGCTCCGCCGCATCCTGCAGCAGGGCGACTGTGTCGCACTGCGAGGGCAAGGTCACCCAGAGGAAGAGCCCTCCCTCGGGCCGGATGTAGTGCACATCGGGCGGGAAGAACTCCTTGATCGCCTCGATCATCGCCTCGCAGCGGCCGCGATAGGTCTCACGAATGCGTTCCACCTGATCGGGCAGACACCCACGGCGCAGAAACTCGTAGGCCATCGTCTGGGCCATGGCGTTGGTGTGCAGGTCGGTGCCTTGCTTGGCCATGACAAAGTTCTGGCGGATCTCTGGCGGACACACGGCCCACGCCAGGCGCAACCCGGGCGCCATGGTCTTGGAAAAGGTGCTCAGGTAGATCACGTCGCCGCGAGCGTAGCTCTGGGTCGCGCTGTTCTCCTCATAGCGGGCCATATCCAGCTCCAGCAGCGTGGGGAGCGGCTCGCCCGAGAAGCGCAGTTGTCCATAGGGATCATCCTCGATGATGGGCACGCCCATCTCGGCGGCGATCTCGACGGCCTGCTTGCGCCGCGCCAACGTCATCGTCGCGCCGGCTGGATTCTGGAAGGTCGGCAAGAGGTACATCATCTTGGGGGCCGTGCGCTCGATGATCTCCGGCAGGAGATCGACCCGGGCGCCCTCCTCGTCCACGGGCACCGTGGCAAAATGAACCCCGAAAGCCTTAAAGGTCTGGAGAGCTCCCAGGAAGGTCGGCTCCTCCACCAGCATGGTGTCGCCCTCGGTCAAAAAGATGCGCCCCGCCAGATCCAGGCCCTGCATCGAGCCGCTGGTGATGACGACATTGTCGATCGTGCACGGCGTGCCATGCGAGGTCATCTGCTCGGCGAGCAGCTCGCGTAGAGGCGCGAATCCATCGGTGGTCTGATATTGCAGCGACTCGCGCGGCATCTCGTCCAAGACGTACTGGCTGATCTCGATCAACTGCTCTATGGGAAAGAGGCCCGCCTCGGGCCAGCCGCCCGCCAATGAGATGACCTCGTCGGACTGGGCCACTTTGAGGATCTCGCGGATGACTGAGGTGGTCATCCACTCCAGACGCGGTGCGTACAGGCTCTGCCAGTCAACGCTCTTCATGCTGCTTCTCCTTCGATCGTCTGCCCTTCATCGCTTGGATGGGAATTCGCTTCGTCGCGCGCTGCAATATAGATGCCAGCCAGAATGGGAATGGCGCCCAGCACGGTCATCCAGCCCGGCGCCTCGCCCAGGATGGCAAAGGCAAGCAGGGTGGCCCCAATGGGCTCGCCCAGTATGGCCAACGTGACAAAGATGGGCGAGAAATGGGCTAGAGCCCAATTGAACGATGAATGCCCCACCATCTGGGGCCCTGCTGCGAGCAAGGCCAGGATCAGCCAGGTCAGCCCGCCATAGCCCCCCAGCGGCTGACCGGCCAGCCCACATGTGCCCATCAGCAGCATGCCCGCCAGTCCATAGCAGGGCCACACATAGGCCCACGTGGAGAGCTTGGCTCGCACAGCCCGCCCGAGCAGGATGTATGCCGAGGCCGCCACGGCCCCCATCAACGCCAGCGCATCTCCCACCAGGGCCCTGCTCGAAAGATCCAGGTCGCCATAGCTGACCAGGGCTGTGCCCGCCATGGCCAGCGCGACGCCCAGGATCGTCCGGCGACCGATGCGCTCGCGCAGCAGATACCAACTCGCCAGGGCCACAAAGATCGGGTTGGTCGAGACCAGGATCACCGAGCTGGCCACCGTCGTATAGGCCAGAGACGAGATCCAGGTGGCAAAGTGGATCGCCAAGGCCAGGCCCGCCAGGGCGATCCGCAGCCAGTCTCGACCGGTCAGGGCTGGCCATTCCCGCCGTGCCGCGGGCAGTGCCCAGGGCGTGAGCATGAGCGTGGCCAGGGTCATGCGCCAGGCGCCGATGCTTAGCGCGGGCGCTTGGGCCAGCCGAATCAACACAGAGGCAGTGGACACCGCCAAAATCCCCAGGCCCAGAATCGGCCAGCGCAGCAGCCTGGGATCGGCCGGGAGTCTTGGCCTAGCCATCGGTGAAACGGGGCGGCCGCTTCTCCAGAAAGGCCTGCGTGCCCTCGCGCCAGTCATCATGGTCGCACAGGTGGGCGAATTCCTCCCGCTCCACGGTCAGGCCCACCTCATATCCCTCACGCACGCCAGTCAGCGTGGCCTTGAGCGTGGCCGCCAGCACGGGCGCGCTCAAGGCAGCCAGTTGCTGAGCAAGCTTGAGCGCCTCCTCCAGAACGGTGCCATCGGGCACCACGCGATTCACCAGGCCGATCGCTGCGGCCTCTGCGGCTGAGATACGCCGCCCCGTCAACAGCAGATCCAGGGCGCGTCCCAGCCCTACCAGCCGCGGCATGCGTTGCGAACCGCCCCAACCGACCATCAGCCCAAGCTGCACCTCGGGGCTGCCCAGTTGCGTGCTCTCCTCCGCCAGGCGCAGATGGCAGGCCATCAGCAGTTCACATCCGCCGCCCAAGGCATAGCGCCCATTGATGGCAGCGATGATCGGCTTGGAGGCCGTCTCCATGGTCTCGCACAGGGCCTGCCCTTGTCGCGAAAGGGCCTCCGCCTCCTGCCGGCCACCGAGGGCGTGCAACTCGCGGATGTCGGCCCCGGCACAGAAGGAATGGCCCTGGCCTGTGAGAATGACCGCCTTGGCTTCGCCAGCCAGCGCATCAGTCATGGCGCTGTGCAGCGCGGCCACGGTGGCCAGGGTGAGGGCGTTGGCAGGCGGGTTGTTGATGCGCACCACCGCGACACGGTCGATAATCTCTAGCACGGCAAGAGTCTGCGGCATCACCACCATCCATTCCGCATGCAATCCCTTGGGCGTAATCCAATCAACCGTTCGTGGAAACCGCAAACGATTGGCCATATGATATGCAGCGGCGCGGCACCCGTCAAGGCCCGTGAGACGGATGAGGGCAGCGTGGGGCTTGACGGTTTGCTGGCGATACGGTAATCTCTAGCCCATCGGCCTGCGTGCCGCCTCAGGCAAAGACCGAGACGTCAGCAGGCCCATGTGGGCAACCCGGATCACAACGCAGGAGGAGATCATGGCGGATACGCGAGTCAAGGCGGAAGCGCTCAAGCGCTTCACACAGGATGTCTTTGTTGCCGCCGGCCTGGCGCCGGAGGCGGCCGAGATCGAGGCAGAGGTCTTGGTGTGGGCCAATCTGCGGGGCGTGGATTCCCACGGCGTGCTGCGCATTCCCCAGTATCTGGCATCGGTCGAGGCGGGAGGCCACAATGTCAACCCGAACATCCGCGTCGAGAAAGAGACGGCGGCCACCCTGCTGATCGAGGCGGACCATGCCTTCGGGCCGGTGGTCACGGTGTTCGCCATGAACCGTGCGATCGAAAAAGCGCGCACCGCGGGCATCGGCTGGGCGGCGATTCGAAATACCACCCATCAGGGCGCCATGGCGTATTACGCGCTCATGGCTGCCAAGCAGGATATGGCGGGCATTGCGGTGGTATGTAGCCCTCCCAATATGGCCCCTACAGGAGCCAAGGCCGCAGGCGTGCACAACAGCCCGATCGCCATCGCGGTCCCCGGCAAGGATCGCAATCCGCTGTGCCTCGATATGGCCACCAGCGTGGCCGCTGGAGGCAAGGTCAACCTGGCGACGGACAAAGGCGTGCCGATCCCTCTCGGCTGGGCTTTGAATGCAGAGGGCGAGCCAACCACCGATCCGAACCAGGCGCGTATCCTGCTCCCCGCGGGGGGCTACAAAGGCTATGCCATGGCCCTCATGTTCGAGACTCTCGCCAGCCTGATGGTGGGCAACCCCCTGGTCGAGACCGCCTTGCTCAAGACGGGGCCCATCCAGCGCGGCACCCAGAACAGCTTTGTGGCCGCCGTGAATATCGCCGCCTTCACGGATGTAGACGAGTACAAGGCGCATGTGGACGGCACGATCGCAGGCCTCAAGGGGCTGCCCAAGGCCGAGGGTTATGACGAGATCCTGGTGCCCGGTGAGCCGGAGAATCGGGTCTATGCTGAGCGGAGCGCCAACGGCATCCCGTTGCCCGATGGCACCGTGCGCAACTTGCGCGCCGTGGCGGCCAAACTGAATGTGACGCTGCCTGAGGGGCTGTAGGCACGCCCTTCAAGCGGCGCGTGTGAGATCAACTGCGTGGGCTCGAGTAGGAGGGCAGGCCGCCCGCCCCCCTACTCGAGCCTACTCGCTATCTGTTCGCCCAGCGCTCGAGCCACAGCCACAGCACATAGGCCCCGACGATGCCCGCCCCGCCCAGGATGAGGAACGGCAGGGCGGTCAGGATGGCGCCCCAACCGAAGAACACCCCGATGAGGGCGCCCCCGCCGACGATCAAGAGCAGCACCGCAGTGACCACGATGCTGCGCTCGTTGCGCCGCGCCAGGGCGCGATAGTCTGTGGGACGGCGTCCGTCGGGTTGTTTATCGCCCTGCCCCATACCGGAACTCCCCGGCCGGCCTATGCCTGCCCTGATCCCTAGAGCTCAGACCATCGTCCGCGCCCCGCTCGCATCAGGCATGAATTCGGCCGCCCTGCCCTTGAACTGGCTCACATAGAGCCCGTGGTAGAATCCGCGCTGCGCCATCAGCGCCTCATGGTTGCCGCGCTCGACGATGCGGCCAGCGTTGATGACCAGGATCTCGTCGGCATCGCGGATGGTGCTCAGCCGGTGGGCGATCACAAAACTGGTGCGCCCCTCCATCAAGCGCAAAAGCGCCTCCTGGATATGCACCTCTGTGCGCGTGTCGACGCTCGATGTCGCCTCATCGAGGATCAGGATGCCCGGGTCCGCCAGCACGGCCCGCGCAATGGCCAACAACTGGCGCTGGCCCTGGCTCAGGTTGCTGCCGCGTTCCGAGAGGGGCGTCGCATAGCCCTCTGGCAGACGCGCGATGAACTGGTGCGCGTTGGCCAGCTGGGCCGCGGCGATCACCTCCTCATCGGTGGCATCGAGGCGGCCATAGCGGATATTCTCCATCACCGAGTCGGAAAAGAGGAACGTATCCTGCAACACGATGCCCAGTTGGCGGCGCAGGTCGTCCTTCTTCAGCTTGCGAATGTCCAGGCCATCTATCCGAATCGCGCCGCATCCAATGTCATAGAAGCGCGTCAGCAAATTGATCATGGTGGTCTTGCCAGCTCCGGTGGGACCGACCAGGGCGATGGTCTGGCCCGGCCGCGCGTGAAAGCTCATCTCCCTGATCACCGGCACGCCAGGTACATAGTTGAAGCAGACCCCCTCGAAGGAGACCTCGCCTGTGACCGCTGCAAGAGGCAGAGCATCGGGAGCGTCGGAAATCTCGGGCTGCTCATCGATGATCTGAAAGATGCGCTCGGCTCCGGCCAACGCCGACTGAACCTGATTGTAGACATCGCCCAGGCGCCGCAAGGGATTGGCAAAGTCGCGCGAATAGCTGATGAACGCCGCGATGGTGCCGATGCTGGTCAGGCCTCTCAGGGCCATCCATGCGCCCACGCCCACCACCACGGCGATATTGGCGTTGCTCAGGATGCCCATCAGGGGTGGAATCAGCAAAGCATAGCTCTGCGCCTGGATGCCGGCGGCACGCACGGCGGCGTTGGCCCCTTCAAAGCGCCCCAGCACCGACTCTTGCTGCGCAAAGGCGATAATGACACGCTGGCCGCTGAATATCTCCTCCAGTTGGCCGTTGAGCTGGCCCAGGCGCATCTGATAGTCGCGAAAGCCCTGGCGCGTCCGTCGCCCCACCAGGGCCACCAAAAGCACCATCAGGGGCAGCACGACCATCGAAGCCAGAGCCAGCCAAAAGTTCAGCGCAAACATCATCACCAAGACACCGATCAGCGACAGCAACCCGCTGAACAGCTCGGTAACCTGCATCGAGATGACGCGGTTAATGGCGTCCATATCGTTGGTGAGCCGGCTCATCAGCTCCCCGTGGGGGTGCCGATCGAAGAAGCTGAGCGACAGCGTCTGCAGATGCTGGAACAGATCGCGGCGGAGGGTGCGCATTGCCCGCTGCGACACGCGCGCCATAATGACGCCCTGCACGACGCGCGTCAGCCAGGCGCCCGCATAGGCGCCCAGCAAAAGCAGGACGGTGCGCAGCAAGGCGGCCAGGTCGCGTCGCGCTACGCCCTGGTCAATGGCTTGGCCAAGCAGCAGCGGCGCCACCAGATCCATGGCGATGTTGATGACCACCAGTGCCAGCACAGCGGCCAGCGCCCACCGGTAGGGTTGAAAGTAGACGACCAGACGCCGCAGCGCGCCTTGCACATCCTTGGCGCGCTCGATGCGCGCGCCCCCGTGCATGGGCCCCCGGCCCGCCACGCCACGCGACGCTCCAGGGCCTCCAGCCCCGGAAGGCCCAGACGGCCCGCCTGGCCCACCTGGGCCAACCGGACCGCTCTGCCCGCCCGATCCCATGCCTCCTGGTCTACTGGCCATTCTGCGCGCCTCCATCTCCGAGTTGCGAGTCATAGATCTCGCGATAGATCGGGCTGCTGGTCATCAGTTCGTCGTGGGTGCCTTCGGCCACCACGCGACCTTGATCGAGCACGATGATCTTGTCGGCGTTGAGCACCGTGCTGATGCGCTGGGCGATCACAAAGCTGGTGCGCCCCTTCATCACCTCGTCCAGCGCGGCCTCGAGCTTGATCTCGGTCTCCACGTCCACCGAGCTGGTGCTGTCGTCCAGGATCAGCACGCGCGGCTGGATCAACAGGGCGCGCGCAATCGCCAGGCGTTGCTTCTGGCCGCCCGAGAGGTTGACCCCGCGCTGGCCCACCAAGGCGTCATAGCCCCCGGGCAGCTCCAGGATGAATGCGTGCGCCTGAGCAGCCTGCGCTGCCGCGATCACCTCCTCATCGCTGGCGTCGGGCCGGCCATAGCGGATGTTGTCGCGGATCGTCCCGCTGAACAGCACCGACTCTTGCAGGGCCATGCCGATCTGGGAGCGGAGCTCGGTCAGGGGCATCTCGCGCACATCCAGGCCGTCCAGAGTGACGCGCCCCTCAGAGGGATCGTAGAAGCGAGGGATCAGATGGATCAGGCTCGACTTGCCCGAGCCCGTCGCGCCCAGGATGGCCACCTCCTGGCCGGGCTCGGCCACGAGGGTGATATCGGAGAG
>JAFGLK010000413.1 GCA_016928125.1 Anaerolineae bacterium | reverse complement strand
CTGCCCATCTCTGCCATGGCGACATCCGGCGAACATGATCTCTTGATCGTCAGCGAGCAAGGCGGCATTCTCCGCTCTGCGGACGGGGGCCAGAGCTGGTCCACCGTCTGCAGCGAGGAAGGTCTGCAGACTCTGCTCCTGCTGCATGATTCGGCTCGGGGTTGGGCGGGCACCGCAGACGGGCGATTGTTCATATCGGAAGACGGCGGGCAGACCTGGGCCGCGACGGAATCGCCCTGTGAGGGGCAAGAGATCCTTTCGATCGTGGCCTCACCCGACTATGATACAGACGCCACCCTGTTTATGGGCACAGCGATCCCAGCGACGGGCAACAAGCAGGCCCGGGTGGCGTTATGGCGTTCGACGAACGCCGGCGCGACCTGGCGCCAACTTACCACGCAGACGACCCCGGCACGCTGGGTGGATATCGCCATGCCCGAGGGCGTGGAGAATCCGGCCGAGCAGGCCGTGGTGGCCACGGGGCCATACTGCCTGCGGCCGCTGCGTCGGGCCAAGGATGTATGGATCAGCACGACCGTCGAGCCCAACGAGGCCAATGTTCTGAGCGTGTTGGCCTTGGGCGAGATCGATCAGGGAGGTTTGCTCTTTGCCGCTACAGGCGGCGGCATCTTCCGCTCTGCGGATGGCGGCCGTACCTGGCAGCCCTTCTCGGCTGGACTGAGTTCGCAGAGCTTCATCAGCTTGGCGGGCAGCCATGAGGATGACAAGGATGTGCTCTATGCTCTCAGCCTGGGAGGCTCGCTCTGGAGGCGAGAGCTCGAGTAGCGACAATCAGAGTCAAAAGCGGGAGACGTCGGCGGATGTCTCCCGCTCTTTGTATGCTTGATCCCGGCCACAGACGCTTCATGTGGCCCGCCCGGATGGATAGTTGGGCGGCGCGCTAGATGTAGCGCCCGATCGCTGCAGCGATCGACTTGAGCTCGACCATCAGACGCGCAAAGCTGCCAAAGTTGAGGCTCTGCAACCCGTCGGAGAGGGCATTGGCGGGATCGGGATGCACCTCGATGAGCAGCCCATCTGCCCCGGCGGCGATGGCGGCCCGGGCCAAGTGCGGGACCAAAGCATAGTGCCCCGCCGCGTGGCTCGGGTCCACGATCACCGGCAGGTGGCAGTTCTGTTTGACCACCCCGATCGAGGAGATGTCCAGCGTAAAGCGAGTGCTGGTCTCAAAGGTGCGAATGCCTCGCTCGCATAGGATCACCGGCGTGCTGCTGGCGAGCAGATAGTCGGCGGCCTGGAGCCACTCGGTGATGGTGGAGGCCAGGCCCCGCTTGAGCATGCAAGGCTTGCCTGCGCTGCCCACGGCGCGCAATAGGGCATAATTCTGCATGTTGCGCGCCCCGATCTGCAGAATGTCGACTGCTCAGCCATCAGGTCGACCTGCTCGGGCGCGGTGATCTCGCTGATCACAGGCACGCACAACTCCTGGCCCACCTCGCTCAACAGGTCGACGCCCTCATCGCCCAGGCCCTGAAAGCTAAAGGGGGAGGTACGTGGCTTGAAGGCGCCCCCGCGCACGATCTTGGCGCCGGCTCCGAGGACGAACTCCGCCGTCTGCTTGAGTTGCTCACGCGACTCGATCGAGCAAGGGCCCGCCATGATGATGATCTGGGGGCCGCCGATGGTCACGTCGCCCACCCTGACGGTGGAGGGCTCCTCCTTGAATTCCCGCGAGGCCAGTTTGTATGGGCGCATGATGCGCGTAACGGAGGCGACTCCTGGCAACACCTCAAAGACGTCGGTGGGGATGCGGCCCGTGTCGCTGCCCAACAGCGCCACGACGACCTTGTCCGTGCCGATGTTGAGCTGCGTGTTGAGGCCATATTGCTTGGCCCGCGTGACGACCGCATCGACCTGTTCCTGGCTGGCGCCGCGTCGCATCTCGACAATCATGATAGACCTCTTTTCCCACCAAGGCGCAGGCGATCTAGGCGTGATCCTCCCAGTATAGGTTCGCCTGAGCGTGCGTCAACTCTGGCCCGAGGCCCGTGACCGCATCATCCCGTGACGCCATTACTCGTAGCGTAGCGCCACGCTGGGCGACATGTGCGCGGCGATGATGGCCGGGCCGAGGCTGGCCAGCACGGCCAGAGCCCCCGTGAAAGCCAGGCTGAACAAGAGCGCTTGGGGACGTAGCACGAATTCGAGTGCAAAGAGCACCTGCCCCAGCTGTCCGGTGAAAAAGCGTCCAGCTGGATAGCCCAGGACGAGGCCCACGAGCCAGCCGAGGCAGCCCAGCGTCAGGCCTTCGCCCAGAAAGGCCAGCACGACCGCCAGATCGCTGCCGCCCACCGCTCGGATCACGGCGATCTCGCGCCGCCTTTCGAGCACATTCAGAGTCATCGTGTTCAGGATGCCCAGCGAGCCCACCAGCGCCACGATGATGAGCATGGCCGCCAGAGCGATGGTCAGCAGTCGCGAGCCCTCCTCGGCAGCGGCGATCTCTGCATAGACGGGTTGCACCGTCGGTCGCAAATGCGCGAATTTCCTTTCCACGTCGGCCAGGATCTCGTCGGTCGCCTGAATCCCACGACTGCCAAGTCCCAGGGCGAAGAAACTGACCTGGCTTTCGCGGCCAAGCAGACGATTCAGGGCCTCGCGCGACATAAAGGCCTTGCCGGCCAATTCGCCGCCCAGAAAGATGGTGTGATCGATCGCGACGCCCACGACCTCAAAGCGGCGGATCTTCCCCTGTGCTTGGATCTCGACTGCGTCGCCGACCTTCAGGTTGCGGACGTCGGCCAATTCGCTGGAGAGGACCACCGTGTCGGGTTCCCCCTGTCTGTACCAACGCCCGTCGCGCATAACCTGGCGATAGAGCTCGCTCCCCGGCGGGATGCCCCATAGCCGCGCCTCGCTCAGGCCCACAATGCCGTTGGCCAGAGCCCAGCCCTCTGCCTCCTCCACGCCCTCGACGGTGAGAAAGGCGCCTTCGAATTGGACGGCCACGTCTTCGGCCAACCAGACCCAGGCATCGCTGGCATAGGTCTCATAGACCCTCGAGATCGCTTGCGCCACGGAATCGCGCGTGGAGATCGCGCCCAGGAAGCTGGCCGCAGCCAGCGAGATCACCAACAGGGTCAGCACGCTGCGCAGCGTACGGCGGCTCAGGTTGCGGATCGCCATGGCCAGCAAAGGCGGCAGCCTTCTCAGACGCTGGAGTCGGCTGTCCAGCCAGCTCTGTCCATAGTCAGAGCGAATCCCGTACGAGGCCAGCGCCTCACGGATCGAGAGGCGGGCGCCGCGCAGCGCCGGAGCCAAGCCGCCCAAGGTAGAGGTCAACAGCCCGGTGATCGTCCCGAGTAGCAGCCCTTCAGGTGCCACCTCAAACCCGACCGTGGCGTTGCCCAAGGAGGCGATCCACGCCAGCAGGCGCCAGCCCAACAGCGCTCCCAACGCAATGCCCAACACGGTGCCACAAAGGCCGAGGGCGGCGGCCTCCAGCGGGTAGATGAGCACGATCTGTTCACGGGTGCCGCCCAGGGCTTTGATCACGCCGATCTCATCGATCTGCTCGGCTACACTGGCCGAGAGCGTGTTGATCACCAGGGTCGAGCTGAGCACCAGGCCCAGCCCTGAAAAGAGGAACATGATCACGATCAGGGCATCCAGTTCGCGTTTCCCGGCGAAATCCATCGGATCGCGGAGCACAGGCGCCCCGGCTTGCAGCCCTTGCCGACGGAAGAGGCGCGTCACGCGCTGAGCAACGCGT
>JAFGLK010000412.1 GCA_016928125.1 Anaerolineae bacterium | reverse complement strand
GGGGTGGCCTCTGCCTGGATGACGTGCACGCCTACATCGGACAGGGCGAGCTGGCCTTTGCTGGCATCGAGGTGCAGGCGCGGGTGCAGGTGCGGGTGGAGCGCTCGCTAGGGTGGCAGGTGGATTGGCCCCTGGTCGAGACGGACGATGAGATCATGGTGATCTGCTCCTATACGGGCTTCTTCCCTGAGCGTCCGGCGATGAAATATGTGGACCTGGTGCGCGAGGCCTATCGGGCCTTGCGCGAGGTGGTAGCGCGGCGCGTCGGCGCGACGGTCGCTGAGGCCAACTCGATCGTGGCCACGGCCGCCGATCTGCGCAATTGCGCGCTGTACGGCCTGGGTGAGGGCTATATCCCGCAGCATCGCGATCTGCCGCCGCACGATATGGCTGTGGCTGCCTGTCTGCCCAAAGCAGTTTTCCTATAGAGCAGCGCGCATTCCAGGAGAGGACAACAGCGCCCCAACCTGATATGATGATCGCCTGCTCACAGATCCGTATCTACCCTCAAGGAAGAGAGGAAGAGGCATGGCTGAGTTCAGGACCCCGGAGGGCGAGCGGTCGCGCCCGAACATCGTGCTAATCCTGGTCGACGACATGGGCTTCTCGGACCTGGGCT
Organism: Anaerolineae bacterium; assembly: GCA_016928125.1. The sequence continues at coordinate 3,820 of JAFGLK010000412.1, read as the reverse complement.
GCTATGGCTCGGAGATCCACACGCCCAACCTGGATGGCATGGCCCGGCGCGGCATCCGCTTCACCCAGATGTACAACTGCGCGCGCTGCTGCCCCACGCGGGCCTCACTGCTGACCGGGCTCTATCCCCACCAGGCCGGGGTGGGCCACATGGTGGGCAACCACGGCACCCGCGCCTATCAGGGTTATCTGCGCGACGATTGCGTCACCATCGCCGAGGCCCTGGGCGCTGCCGGTTATCAGACGCTCATGTCGGGCAAATGGCATGTGGGCGGGGGCTATGAAGCCAATCGCCCGGAAACCTGGACGCCCGGCGCGCCCGATCACCCCCTGCCGGTGCAACGTGGCTTTCAGCGTCACTATGGCATGGTGGGCGGCGGCGGCAGCTACTTCAACCCACCCTATATGGTGGAAGACGACCAGATCATCCACCCAGGCGGCGATGACTACTATCTGACCGACGCCATCAGCCAGCAGGCCGTGAGCATGCTCGCGGAAGCCGCCCGGAAGCCAGCGCCCTTTTTCCTGTATGTGGCCTACACCGCGCCGCACTGGCCGTTGCACGCCTTGCCTGAGGATATCGCCAAATATGAGGGCCGCTATCGTCGGGGGTGGGACGCCCTGCGCACCGGCCGCCACGAGGAACTCAAGGGCCTCAAGGTCCTGGACGAAAAATGGCCCATCTCGCCCCGCGACGAGGGCGCGCCGCCCTGGGATGCAGTGCGCGAGCGCGACTGGGAGGACCTGCGCATGGCGGTCTACGCCGCCCAGGTCGATCGCATGGATCAGGGGGTCGGACGCATCCTGGATCAACTGCGTGTGCTGGGCTTGGAGGAGAACACCCTGGTGCTTTTCCTATCGGACAATGGGGGCTGCGCCGAGTTCCTGGCTGAGGACACCGGCCAACCTGAGCCCTTCCGCTACAATATCCCCACGCCCGATGGCCGACCGATGCGCGTGGGCAACACGCCCGCCATCCGGCCCGGCCCCGACGACACTTTCCAGAGCTACGACCTGCCCTGGGCCAACGCCTCGAACACACCTTTTCGCCTCTTCAAGCACTGGGTGCACGAGGGGGGCATCGCCACGCCGATGATCGTGCAGTGGCCGACGCGCGTGCCGGGGCGGCGCATCGAGCACGCGACCTGCCACGTCATCGACCTGATGGCCACCTGTCTGGATGCCGCCAGAGTGGCCTATCCTGGGGAATTCGACGGGCGCAAGATCGCGCCGCTAGAGGGCGAGAGCCTGCTACCGGCCTTCCTCGCCCCTGGTTGGGAGCGCGAGCGCCCCATCTACTGGGAGCACGAGGGCAACTGCGCCGTGCGTGACGGCGAGTGGAAACTGGTGCGCAAGTATCCTGGGCCCTGGGAGCTCTATCTCATGGTCGAGGATCGCACCGAACTGAACGATCTGGCCGAGCGTAGCCGGCCTGTGCGAGACCGGTTGATCCGCATGTACGAGGCATGGGCCGCGCGCTGCGAGGTGTGCGACTGGCCTCTCTCGTAGGAAGTGGCTCCATGATCTCAAGGCCTGGCCAGGCTCTACGTTGTTGTGGCCCTGGCCATCATCAGGGCAGCCGGCCTTCAGAGCGCGGCGACTGTTCCCTAGCTTCGCCCTTCTCTTCAGCCGCGAGCTGACCAATCGAGAGTGCGGCACATGTACCCTTGCGGTGCAGATCCAGTTGCGAGACGGGTCGCGCTGCATGTACAATGGGCCGGTCCGCATTCAAGGATGCTTTCTGAGGTGTGAGCATGCCACTCGACACACAGCTCTCCGATCTGTCTCGTGCGCTGGGGGCCGATTTCTACGGCGTGGCCGATCTGGCGCCCGCTCGCGACGCGATACTGGCCCAGGGAGGGCCGACTGCGGCTCGCTATCCTCGCTCGATCACGCTCGGGATCGCCCTGATGGACGCCATCGTCGACCAACTGCCCACGCGAGACGACAAGACGGTAGCCCAGCTCTACAAACACCATGGCTATGATGTGGTCAACCGGCGCCTGGACGATATCGTTTCGCACTTGAGCACCCTTCTGCGCCAGGCGGGAAACGATGTGTTGCCCATCCCCGCCTCGCAGATCATCGACGGTGAGCGGTTGATCGGGCTCTTCTCCCACAAGCTGGGCGGCCATCTGTCCGGATTGGGTTGGATCGGCAAGAACTGCCTGCTGGTCACGCCCGAGGTTGGGCCACGGGTGCGCTGGGCCACGATCCTGACCGATGCGCCCTTGGAGCCCACCGGTCAGCCGATGGAGGAGCGCTGTAGCGATTGTCACGCCTGTGTCGACATTTGTCCGGTGCAGGCCTTCAGCGGGGAGCCGTTCCGCGAGAGCGATCCACGCTCGGCGCGCTATGATGTGCACAAGTGCAAGGCCTTCCAGGCTCGGCGGAGCGAAGAGATGGGGATGCCCATCCTGTGCGGCCTGTGCCTCTATGCCTGCCCTTATGGCCAGTCGTGAATCCTGGTCCTGGAAGATGCTGGCGAAGGGAATGGGATGCCGTCCGATTCGGTGGCGCCGCAACCGACACAAGCGAATGGGCGCGCTGCGATTCGCTGGGCTCGACGTGTGCCTCAGGCCAAGATCCGTCGCCTCTACGAGTCGGAGACGCGCGGCCTTCTGGACGAAGAGCTGCTGGATGATGTAGCGCTCATGCTGTATCTGCGCTGCCGGGATATCCTGACCATCCTGGAGGCCAAGCGTGGGCGCGTGGCTTGTCCTCGTTGTCGCCAGCAGGGCGTCGACACGCTCATCCCGCGCGCTGGGCGGGGCGCTGACCCGCGCGATGAGACTGTGCGCTGCCCGGCCTGTGGCTGGGTCATCACCTGGGATGAGTACGCCCTGAGCTATAAGCGTAAGCAACTCAACTCGGGCGGCGCGGTGAGCGCCTTTGAGGCGTACATGCGACGGTACGAGGAGCGTGCGAGGTCTCCGCGCGAGCTCATGTTGGCTGTGGACGCGCTGGTCCATGCCTTTCACTTTTCACTGCGTCGGGATCCTGAGCAGCCCACCCGCGCGGTGGGTGTCAATCTGATCGAGGGCAAGCTGGACCAGGTGAATGCCCTCCTCGACGGACTGACCTATGGCCCAGATGCCTCGCCGACGTTGTTGGCGGCGCGGGCCGAGTGGCGGCGCAACGAGCAGGCGCGTCAGCGCTGGCTCGCTGATCCGCGTGAGGGCTGATCGGGGACTGAGAAGCGGGCAGAGCGAGACGATAGAGCCTCGGGAGGTGAACCCAGATGTCGGAGACGATCACACATACCGCGGTCCTGGACGATGCCCTACGCCTGGCCCAAGCCTCGCCTGAGATCTGCGCGCCGTTCAAGGACGTCGCTCGCGCCTATCGTGATTTCGCGCGGCTTGGCAGCGTGACCCGAGGCGGCGATCGGCATATCCCGCCCATCCTGGAGCGGTTGCGCGCCGAATGGGGGGGGCGCAGCCCCGAGCAGCAATTGGAGCCGCGGTTGGCCTATCTCCTGGGTTGGATGTGCCATCGCGCCACCGACCGGCAGATGAAGCCGATCTTTCGCGCCGTGGATAGGGACTGCCCGCGCAGCCCCACAGAGTGCAGCATCTACCACGATGCGTTCCTGTTTCGCACCATCTACGCCGACGATCCTGACAGCCCCTTTGGGCAGGCGATGTTCGAGGTGAACGTCGGCGCGGTCAAGGAGCTGATGCGCGCCCTGCTGCAGGCCAGTCTGATCGAGCTGCACACCCTCACGCCTGATCGTGACGACGCCTGGGGCTGGCTCGGGCGTCTGTTCGCTCTACATGAGGGCTTTCAGGTCGAGCTCGAGCGCTATGCAGAGGCCATCG
>JAFGLK010000411.1 GCA_016928125.1 Anaerolineae bacterium | reverse complement strand
TGCGAGCAGATCAAGGCCCAAGGCAAGACCGCTTTGCTCATGGGGTGGGATAGCGCCTCCTGGCACGGCAGCTACAAGGTGCGAACCTGGCCTTGTAAACACAATCGGACGATGAAGGCAACCCACCAAGGGGTGCGCATCGTGTCGTGCTTTCTACCGGTCAAGAGCCCCGGGCTCAACCCCATCGAACCCCATTGGCTCCATGCCAGACGCCACATCGCCGAACGGGAACGTCCCCTGGGCTATCCGGAGATACCGGAACGCGTCTAGGCCTGTTTCGGATGCTCGCCTGAGGAGCCGTTGACCATTTCAAGGAAATCAACTTGATTATGCACTGGCATGCGGTCACATTATCTCTTGACGCGGAGCCAGCAGGCCCATGCCCCGGTCGATTCTAGGCAAGAATGCCTACGTTGCGGAGAATGCCGAATGATGGTATACTTTTTGTCCGTTGGCTCACCATGGAGCCGAAATCTGCAAGGAGGCGGAGAGCGAGGGCATATGCCAAAGCCAGGTGTTATTCTGGGAGAAGAAAGCCGTGTCAGCATGCTTCGTGGCTTTGAGTCCATGGCGCGTTTGCTGGCCCTGACGCTTGGGCCGATCGGTGGAAGCATCGCCAACGCCCGGGAACCCAAGGGCGAGCCGGAGTTGCTCGACGATGCGGCCACCATAGCGCGACGCATCATCAATCTGCCAGGTCGGGCCGAAGACGCTGGCGCCATGATGATGCGCCACATCGTGTGGAACGTGCGCGAGCAGATGGGCGATGGCAGCGCCACCACGGCTGTGTTGGCGCGCTCTGTGGCCAAGGAGACGCAGCGCATGATCGCTGCAGGCGCCAATGCCATGATCGTTAAGCGTGGCATCGACAAGGCCACTGCTGCGGCGCTTGAGGCCTTGGACAAGATGTCGGTTCCCCTTGAGGGTGAAGAGCGCATCGCAGCCGTGGCCACGGCCGCTGTGGGGGACGCCGAGATCGGCCAGCTGTTGGGCGAGATGTACGACGTGTTAGGGCCCAATGCCAATATCGTCATCGAGCCCTACATCGCGACGTTTCACGATCGTACCTACCATGATGGGGCCCGCTTCAAGGGGGGGATCCTTTCGCCCTATATGTACACCGATACGGTGCGGCGGTTGGCCGTGCTTGAGGATCCCTACGTGTTGGTGGCGGATCTCACTTTTGACAGCATCGAGAGCGTCAGGAATATCCTCGAGTTGGTGCTCAATGCGGGTGGCAAGAGCGTCTTTGTGATCTGCAAGAACATGTCCGACAAGGGCATCGGCGTGATGGTCGCTAACAACGAGGCTGGCACGATACAGTCGTGTGTGGCCAATATGAAACCGATCGGGGAGACCCGCCGCGGCACCGTGGAGGACATCGCCCTGTTGACGGGCGGCAAGCCCTCGACGGACAAGTCGGGCATGGCGCCCGAAGACGTCACGCTGAGCGATTTCGGCCGCGCTGAGCGCGTTGTGGTGACCAAGGATTACTATCTGATCATCGGGGGCAAGGGCGATCGCAAGGCCATGCGCGAGCGTGTGCAAAAGCTGCGCCAACGCCTGCGCGAGACCTTTGATGGCGAAGAGCGTGAGACCTTGCGCGAATTGTTGACCCATTTCTCCGCCGGTGTGGGCGAGCTCAGAATCGGTGCCCTGACCGAGCAAGAGCGCAAGTCTTTGACAGAGACTGCTGAGCAAGCCATGAAAACGGTTCAGGCTGGCATGGAAGGCGGGGTGGTGCCCGGCGGCGGCGCGGCCTATCTGCGCTGCATCGATGCTCTGGAGGAGTTGGAGGTCGAGGGCGACGAGGCCATCGGCGCCCAGATTCTCGCCCGTGCCCTTGAGGAGCCCATGCGTTGCATCGTTGAGAACGCAGGCTTTCATCCGCCTCTGGCGATTGCCGAGTCGCGGCGCATGGGCGATGGATACGGTTTCGATGTCATCCAGAAAAAGGTCGTGAATATGGTCGAGGCGGGCATCGTCGATCCGACCTCCGTCGTCAAGCGCGCGCTACAGCAAGCTGTCAGCGGGGCCATGATGTTGCTCACCACAGACGCACTCGTGTTGCATCGCAAACCCAAGGAGAATTTCGAGCCATGAGTCTTTCGCAAGACGCACTGAAAGAGGGCACAGCAGTCTGGGAATCCCTCGGCCCCATCTCGAATGGTGGCACAGTCTTTAGTGTGGCCATCTCGCCTGTCGAGGATGTGCCCCGATATTGGGCGGCCACCGGCTGCGGCGTCTTTTACACGGACGATGAGGGCCAGAGTTGGAGGCAGAGCCTCACGGGCCTGACCACCCCTTTGCTGAGCGCCGTGGGCGTGGCGCACAATGGAGCCTTGTTCGCGGGCGCTCTGGGCGGAGATCTGTTCGCTTCGTTCGATTTCGGTCGCACGTGGAAACCCGGACTGGTGCCAGCTGAGAGCCGCGCGACCGTGACCGTGGTCTTGCCCTCGCCCACTTTCAGGACCGACGGCACGGTGTTTGCGGCCACTGATGGCGGCGGGTTGCTCGTCTCGCGCAACTCAGGCAACCAGTGGGAAGATAGCAGTTTCGGCCTGGGCGACGACACCGTATTGGCCCTGGCCTGCAATGCCGATTGGTCGCGCCAGGAGATCATGTTTGCCGCTACCCTCGACGGCGTGTACATCTCGCGCAATGGCGGCCGTGCCTGGCGCGAGACCGAACTCATGCTGGATGACGACGTCGTGGACGTGTTGGTGGTCAGCCCGACCTTTGGCGCCGATCGCACCGTGTACGCGGGCACCGAGGGCGGGCAGCTCTACCGTTCGAGCGATGGCGGCCGCCGCTGGGATCTCCTTTCCGAGAGGCTGGGCGAGGGGCCCGTCAACGCCATTTGGGCCGCGCCAGATCTGGCAGATAGCGGCCGCATGGTGGCCGGCATCGGGCGCTCTGTCTATCTGAGCGAGGATGGCGGCGACAGCTGGGAGCCGGTGGCCCAAATGCCCGGCTCGATCCTCGCTCTGTCCGGCGATGAACGGGTCGTTCTGGCTGGGTTGCACGACGCGGGCGTCTGGAAGTCGGTGGACGGAGGGCGCAGTTGGGCATCCGCCTCCGAGGGCCTTGCGGCGCGAGGCTTTGCCCGCCTGATGGCAGTGGACGGGCGTTTCTACGCCCTCGGCCCACAGGAAGGTCTATGGGTCGCTCAAGATAAAGGGCGCGACTGGACGCCAGTGGGCGACCTGGACGCCTTGCTGCCCATCTCTGCCATGGCGACATCCGGCGAACATGATCTCTGGATCGTCAGCGAGCAAGGCGGCATTCTCCACTCTCCGGACGGGGGCCAGAGCTGGTCCACCGTATGCAGCGAGGAAGGTCTGCAGACTCTGCTC
>JAFGLK010000410.1 GCA_016928125.1 Anaerolineae bacterium | reverse complement strand
GCGCCGCCTCGGAATCACGCCCCCAGAAGAAGGTGCGCGCATCCGGCAACGGGCTCACGATCTCCCAGTCCTTGTGAGGATCGCTGCCCACCAGATCGCATTCGCCCTACAAGCTGCACCTGCTGCGGGGGAGCGCGCCGTGCGCCTCTGCAGGTGGGGATACACGGCGGCGCCGCCCCCGCTGACTGGCGATTTCCTGCAGAAGTCGCTGCCCGTACCTACGGGCTGCCCAGGTGCAACACGACGGTCCAGCCTTCACCCTGGGCTGTAGCGCCTTCCTCCAGGGGGAATGCCAGGTTGAGGGACTGCGTCCCGGACCAGGGGTATTCCCCGTGAAAGCGCGGGGCGTCGACTACGACCAGTTGCTCCCCCGCCATCTCCAGCACCAGTTCCAGTTGCTCCGAACCTGACTCGCCTGAACACTCACCTTGCACCGCCATGTCCAGGTCCATGGTCACCGCGTAGGTACCCCACTCTTGCACAAGTATGTCCTCGTAGGAGATGGGCGCCTGTCCCTCCACCAGGTAGGGTGGCGCCGAGGCGGTCACGGCAAAGGGCACGCTGCCAACAGCGACCGGCTCCAGGCCCACGGCTTCCGCGGGGCCGACAAGTACCTGAATCTCAAGCCCCCCGACCAGCCCCGCACAGCGGCTCGTAGCGGGCGAGGGTACGGCCGTCACGTGCAGGGCGGGCGTCGGCGTGGCTGTCAGAGTGGATGTGGCCGTCGGCGTAGATGTCAGGGTGGCCATAGCCGTCGTCGTGAAGGCTGAGGTGGGCGTGGCCGGTTGCTGCGCCTCCGATGTGCGTGCCGGACTGGGTAGTTCAGCGGCAGGCGTATCGGTTGCTGGGGCCATGGGACTTTGCGTCGCGACTTGAGGCACAGGCGCCGGGCCGCCATCGCAGGCTGCCAAAGCGACTGCCACGCAGAGGACGAGCAGAACTCGCAAGAGACGGACGTGGTACAAGGTCATCGACGACACTCTCAGAGATTCTCATCGAACACGATGTGGGCAGCTACTGTGGGCGCCTGCCCAGGCGGGAGGAATGGGCGCTGCAAAGGCCCAACGCACGGAACGGAGCATGGCGGTGGCAAGCAACGGGCTAGGGCGCGGGCTTGACCTGCACGAACTCGCCCTCACGGACCTGAAAGATGTAGGCTTGTTGCTGGCGCAGGTCGCCCTGGGCGTCATAGTTGACCTCGCCGACCAGCGTGGAGAGCTCGATCTCGCGCAGGGCGGCGCTGATGGCGCCGGCATCCAAGCTCTCGGCGGCCTTGGCCCCGGCGGCCATGACGGCCATGGCGCTGTATCCCGCGACGCTGTAGGTTCCGGGGTTGCGCGCCTCCAGGTTCTGGTAGGCCCGCCACCAGGCCTCATCGGCCACGCTGGTCGGATCGGGCGTGATGGCGCTGACATAGGCGCCCTCGGCCCAGGGACCCGAGCCATCCACGAAATCGTACAGGAAGCAGCCATCGCTGGCCAGGAACTCGGCCTGCACCCCAGCCTCGCGCAGCTCGGGCAGCAGGACATAGCCCTCGGTCTCGTATCCGGCCAGGAAGACCAGATCGGGGCTCTGGGCCTGGATCTGGGCCACGGCATCGGCATAGCTGTTGGCCGCCTCGGGAATCTCGATCACCTCCAGCGGCGGCCGGCCCAGCCCCGTCAGCGCAGGCACAATCTGATCGGCCAGCCCGCGGCCGTAGGTGTTGTCCGCATGCACCACCACAATGCGCTCGGCGGCTAGGTCTTCCACGATGAACTGGGCGTCATACGGACCCTGAACCGCGTCGGTGGCGTTCACCCGGAAAAAGTTGCGATAGCCACGCTGGGTCAGTGCGGGATCGCTGGCCGTGGGCGTGATCACCACAATCGGCAGATCCTTGTAGACCTCGAGGGCGACCTCGCTCTGGCCGCTATTGTAGTGCCCGATCACGCCCAACACGGGCTCGACGCCCCCCCGGACTGCCGTGGCGATTTGGTTGGCCACGTCGAGAGCCACATCCGAGTCAGCCTCGTCGTCGATTCCAACCACCTCCAGGCGATAACCGAGCACGCCGCCGCGGGCGTTGATCTCCTCGGCCGCCAACCTGGCACCGCCCAGCACGGTCTGACCGCCATCCGCCTGCCAACCCGAGAGAGGCACGGCGACGTATACGGTCAGGGGACCCTTGGTCGGCACCTTACTTCGTCCACAGGCCACGCCCGTCAGACCGACGAGCACCAGAAGCAGCGCCAGGGCAAAGCGGGAGGCTGTCGAAAGAGCGATCCCTGTGCCTATCGAAGGCCTCGGGGCATACGCCGCGGTTTTGGCACGCTCAGCCGTCGCACGCTTGGGATGACACAAGCCGATTGGGGCATCACGTCGGTTCATAGACCTCATCCATACTGCTGAGAATGTCCTGTAGGCGCTGCACCTGCTCGCGAATATCCCCCGACAAGCGCCGCGAGCGGCCCTCGTCCAGGCGCCGCGCCGCGAGCAACTGAAACTGAGAGTAGACCATGCCCAGCGAGGTGACCGATTCCTCCAGGCGAAAGGCAGCCTGCTCCATCTGGTTCTGCAGCGCCCTGAGATTGTCGAGCTGGTCGCGCTTGGCCCGCAGCGCGCCCTCTATCTGCTCGCGCACCGCCGGGTCATCCTCATTGTTGAGGGCGCGCCCCAGGCGGCTCAGGCTGGCCGGCACCTCCTCGAGGTCGCGGTGGAGCAGTTCATCGCGCTCGTAGGCATCCAGGCGCTGGGCCAGCTCGTGCACCGAGCCGATCCAGCGGGCGATGCCCGCCGTGTCGTCATAGAGGCTGTCGCGCAGCACGCCGGCTGGCAGGCCCGTGAGGAGGCGCTCGATCTGCTCGCGATACTCGAGGGCCTGCTCGACCTTGGCACGCAGACGCAGCGTTTTGATCTCACCCGGCTGGTAGCGCTCGCGCAGCATGACCGCCACCACCTTCTGGCCCGTGCGGGCATCCATCAGGCTGGTGATGACGATCGCGGCCTCAAACAAGGCGCCCAGGACCAGCCAATACCACCAGCGCCACCACGAGAAGGGCTGGGGCAGGAAGAAGGCCAGGAGGACCGTCCCCGAGACGGTCAGGGCGCTCTCGATGCGAAAGAACGCATACGACCACATGGCCCTGGCGGCGCGCTGCTTGAGTTCGTCTTCGCGGACGCTCATGCCAACCCCTCAACGTGATGCTTACGGAAACGCCCAGGCAAGCCTGCGCACCCTAAAGAGGCGATCAGAAATAGGTCGAGAGCGCCTCGTACAGGCGCTGGATCGTCTCCAGATCGCCGCGCTCGGTGAATCCGCCGGCGGCGTCCGAGATGGTGCGCAGCGTCTCATAGTCGGCGTCGCGGCCATAGGCGATGCAGAACACCAGCACGGGCAGGTCCGAGCGGGCCGCCTCCCGCAGTTGCTCAGTCAGCGCCGAGAGCCGGGTGCGCGAGCGGTTCTCGATGCCGTCGGTCATCACCACGATGGCGTTGATGCGCTCGGGTTCCGCGCGGTTGCGCAGGCGCCCGTAGGCGATGGCCACGCCATCCACCAGCGCGGTGTTGCCCGAGACAGAGAGCGCGTCGATGGCCTGCGTCAGCCGAGCGCGCCCCTCGCCCAGGGGCGTCAGCGGCACGCGCTCCTCCACCTCGCTGGCGAAGGTGATCAGCCCCACCTGCTCTAGATCGCCCTCGATCTGCGCCAAGAAGGCCTGCAGCGCCGTCTTCGCATCCTCGATCTTGGCGCCGCGCATGCTGCTGGAGAT
>JAFGLK010000409.1 GCA_016928125.1 Anaerolineae bacterium | reverse complement strand
TAGGGATCGGCCGGACCGGGGGCGGACGGTCGGCGACGCTCAATCTGCTCGAGCCGCTCTTGCAGGTCGACACCGAGAATGAGTATCTCGTGTTTCTCGAGCAGCCCGAGCCCAGCCTGGCGGGCTTTGAGCATGCTCGCCAGATGATCGCGCCCGTTCACCAGCGTTTCGCCGTACGTGCCTGGGCGCAGGCCACCTGGCCCGGCCTTCTGCGTCGCGAGAAGGTGCGGGTCATGCATCACACCAAGAATCTGGTCACGCTTTTCAACCCCTGTCCGTCCGTAGTGACGATCCACGATTTGACGATCCTGGTTCATCCTGAGATCTTTCCCAAGATCGACGTGCTCTACTGGCGCTCGATCGAGCGTTTCTGTGTGCAACAGATGGAGCGAGTCATCGCGGTCTCCGATGTCACAGCGCATGATCTGATGCGTTTCTACGGCACGCCCCAGCACAAGATCTCGGTCATCTATGAGGGCATCGATGATCTGTTCAAGCCGGCCAGCGCCGATGAGATTGCCGCCGTCAGGGCCAAGTACGGGCTCCCCGCTTCGTATCTGTTGCATGTGGGCAGCATCTCGCCCAAAAAGAACCTGGTGACCTTGGCTCGCGCGTATGCGCGCCTGGCCCGGCAGGACGCCTACTCGGGCGCTCTAGCCCTGGTGGGGCGTTCCTACTGGAAGGGGGGCGACGAAGCGCTGGATGCCTATCTGGCGCAGGAGATCAGGGCCGGTCAGGTGGTCCGCACCGGCCCGGTGCCGCAGGCCGATCTGCCCGCCTTGTATAGCGGGGCCGATTGCTTTGTCTTCCCCTCCCTCCACGAGGGCTTTGGCTTGGTGCCACTCGAGTCGCTGGCCTGTGGTGTGCCGGTCATTGCCTCGCGGGTGGGGATGCTGGAACACATGCTGGGCGATGTGGCCGTCTTCCTGGATGATCCGCTGGATGATGTGGCCCTCGCGGAGGAGATAGCCGCGCTGGTTTCGGATCAGGAGAGGCGGGCGCAGCTCGCCAGGCGAGGCCTGGAGCTGGCCCCGAGCTTCTCGCGAAGTCGGGCCGCTTTGAAGACTCGCGAGCTCTACAAGGCATTGGCTGGCGAGGGGTAGGGCCGATTGGCCGCAGATCTTGCAGAAGGAGCCGATTCGTATGGTCTGGGCCCGGGATGTGATGGCTGCCTATGACAGCAAGTATACACAGGAAGCCTTTCGCAATGGCGATTCCTACTATAGACTGGTTCTTGACACTTTGGCGCCCTTAGCGGGGCAAAGTCTGCTAGATATTGCCTGCGGAATGGGCGATACCCTCCATCAGGCTGCTGCCAGGCAACTGGTCTGTTATGGCGTGGATCTCTCGCCTGTAGCAGTCGAAATCGCCAGGCAGAGAGTGCCTTCGGCCTCGGCTATGGTAGGGAACGCCCAGCAGCTCCCCTTCGATGACTGCACCTTCGATAACGTCACACTTGTTGGCAGTCTGGAGCACCTTCTCGATCCGGGTGAATGCTTGTTGGAGATTCGCCGTGTCCTCAAGTGGGGCGGGCGCGCGCTTGTTCTGGTGCCCAATGGCTATTACCTTCAGGATATCCTTTGGCTGGTGCTCCGAAAGGGACATGGCCCGGATCACAAACAGATTGTCGAGCGCTTTGCGACTGCGCAGCAATGGCGCCTCTTTATCGAATCGGGTGGTCTTCGTGTAGAGCGTATGCGACGCTGGAACTTTCAATGGCCACGCAGCCCTGGAGACTGGGCTTGGTATCGCGCCAATCGACGCCGTTGGCTAGGCCTCTTGCTGGCACCTTTTATTCCTTTTTATCTCTCACACAGTTTTCTATACCTTTGTATCAAGGACCCCCAGACGCGTGGTCGCGTCTATAGTCCACCTGCCTGGCCGGCGCCGCCCAAGTTTGCCACGCTGGCGCATACCGTGGGCAGTTGAGGGGGGTGAGCATGAGAGGGCAGATCCAGAGGGAGATCTTGCTCGGGTCTCTGCTCATACTGGCTTTGGGGGTGCGCATCCTAGGGCTGGGATGGGGCTTGCCCTTTGTCTATCACCCTGATGAGCCAATCCACGTGAACATTGTTCTCAACATACTCAAGACCGGGGACTGGAACCCGCACTGGTTCAAGTATCCATCCTTTCGGATCTATATATCCGTTCCGGTAGCCATCGTCTATTTTCTTTTGTCCGTTTCCCGTGGGCATGTGACATCTGTGCAGCAATTGGTGGCTGCGAATGTGTTACATGTAGGGGCGGGAACGACCGAAGTGCCCGGCCTGTACCTCGCTCTTCGACTGCTTATGGCTCTGTTTGGAGTGGCTGGTGTAGCCTACGTCTTTGCCTGGTCGGCGCGTAATTGGAACGAGCGGGTTGGCTGGTTGGCCGCAGGCTTTGTGGCGATATCCCCACTCCACGTCATGGTATCTCACTGGTACCGTCCCGACACGATTCTTGCGCTCTTTTCGGCAGCCGCGGTGTTGTCCGCTGTTCAGGTATATCGCAAAGGTAGAGTGCGAGATTATGCAGTCTGCGGCCTGATAGCCGGACTTGCGGCGTCGGTCAAGTACAATGCTGCCGTGATCCAGTTGGTGCCCATCCTTTTCGCTCACATGCTGGCTGGGCGCTCTCTGCTAGACAGACGTCTTTGGCTAGTGCCTCTGGTTATTGGTTTAGTTTTTTTATTGATCACACCCTATGCTTTTCTCGATCTCCCCGCCTTTCTGGATGGATTTGCCTTTGAGATCAACCACTACTATGTACGGGGCCATGCAGGCGCAGATAGCACAGTGGGCCTACTAGGCAATCTAGCATGGTATTTTGCCAGACTCTCTTATTATGATGGGTTCTTACTCGTACTTGCTTTTCTGGCCATTCCTCTTGCTCGGCGAGAAGAACGAGCGGAGGTGCTCATCCTCTCGGTCTGGCCAATACTCGTTCTGGCGCTCAGCGCTTCAGCTCGGGTGCGGACAGCGCTGGCGGCGGTCCCGCTGCTTATTGTGCTCTACCTGTTGGCGGCGATCTCGTTGGATAGGATCGTGGCACTGATCGCAGCACGACTCCGCTCGCGATGGTCTCGGGCAGTCGCCATGGTGGCTTCTGGGCTGTTGGTGATCGGCCTGCCCGTCGTACGTGTGATTCAGGTGGATGCCAGCTTTATGCAAGCGGACGTGCGCACTCTCGCCTATGACTGGATCAACGCGAATCTTCCGAACGGAGCTCGCATCGCCGTCGAGTCGTATGGACCGCCGCTTGAAGGCGAGGAGATCATTCGGGTACCCCGTCTGAGTCAGTACACGCCAGCTTGGTTCCAGGCTGCGGGGGTCGATTATTTGGTGGCCAGTCACTGGTGGACGATTCTCAGCACGCCCGGACTCTATCCCGAGGAAGCGGAGGCTTACCGGCACTTATTTGAGTTCCCGCTCGTTCAACGTATTGAGGGGCCGCTCCAATACATGGTCGAGCCGGCGAAGGAGTTCCTTATCTATCAGGTACCCTTGCCTGCTTATCTGGATCTGGATATGGCTGAGCGGGAAGCGCCCTGGTTGCGAGAGGGATTCTGGGACACTGAGAGCAACGCGGGACGGCACGGGCGCTGGACCGCGGAGCGCGCGGTCGTCGAATTGCGCCTCAAGGCCGGCCAGGCATACGTCGTTCGCGTGCGTGGCGAGCCCATGCGGCCTTTACAGGCGCCAAGGGCGCGCACGGCCGTATATCTGGACGACGAATTCCTTGACGAACACGTCTGGACCGATGGACCGCAGGAGTGGAGTTTTGCTCTATCACTTGGGGCGGAAGGCGGGGCGAGCCGACGCGTGCGGCTCGTCTTTGAGACCAATAGCTGGCGGCCACAGCAGACGCTTGGCACAAGTGACGAACGCGAGCTAGGAGTGTTTCTGTACGGGATCAGCGTCGAGGAGGTTGGGCGTTGAAGCCGG
>JAFGLK010000408.1 GCA_016928125.1 Anaerolineae bacterium | reverse complement strand
CGTGGATGTGGCCCTGTGGGACATCATGGCGCGCAGCCTGAACGTCCCGGGCTGGAAGCTCCTCGGCGCCTGCCGTGAACGCATCCCGGCTTACGCTATGGTGGGCTGGTACTATGATGACGACGACCAGACAGGTACGCTGGAGCATTTCCGGCGCGCGATCGCCACAGCCATGGAGGATGGGATGCCCGGCGTCAAGATCAAGGTCGGGCGTGCCTCGCTGGGGGAGGATGTGCAACGCATCGAGGTGGCGCGCGCCCTGGTGGGCCAGGAGGGCGTGCTGATGGTGGACGCCAACCAGGTGCTGAGCCGGGTCGAGGCGCTGCGGCGCGGTCGCGTCTACGAGTCGTTGGGCGTCTACTGGTTCGAGGAGCCCATGCGTCCGCACGACAAAGAGGGCTATGGTTGGCTCTGTGACCAACTAGATGTGCCGGTGGCCACCGGCGAGAACGAGTATACAAAGTACCACGTGGCCGAGCTGATCGCCGCGCGGGGCTGCGACGTCCTGCAGCCCGACCTGCGCCGCACCGGCGGCCCTAGCGAATGGATGGAGATCGCCGGCCTAGCGGCTGCCCAGCACGTGCCCATCGCCAGCCACGGCGGCGACGGAGCCACGGCCCACCTGCTGATGGCCACCCCCTCGGCTATGTGGTGCGAGACGGGCGGCGTGCCCAAGGGTCCGGGCAACTACACCGATCGCGCCGCTATCGAGGGCGGCTATGTGTACGCACCCGAGGCACCGGGTTTCGGGATGCAGTTGCGCGACGAGGTGCTCGAGCGCTACGGGGTCAAGAGCTAGACGCTGGGCTGCGCGCAGTCCGTCGGGCGGTGGAGCGGCACGTCACGATCTTCACAGCGCAGATCAGCGCCGACGCTGATACGGAGGGCCATCTTTTTGCCGGTGCGCCTCTCCACGAAGCTGGCGCTGTTGCATCGGGATGGTCATCTGTCATGCGCCTCGGGTACGGCCCACTGTCTTGTCTTCGCCAAGGGAGGATCGGGTGGACTGGTATGAACCTATCAGAACGCTGCTGGTAGAGAAGGCCGACGTTTACCATTGGCTCGTGCCGCTCCTCTTCGGTGCCGCGGCGGCGGCGCTGGCGGTGTGGCGCCGCAAAGAGGGGCTCAAGCCGGCGGCGTTGGTCGTGATTGCGGGGGTGGCGGCCACCGGCCAGGTCTATCTCGGCCGCAAAGAGTGGTTGGTCGGCGGCGTGTTGTACGCGAGCGCCGGGCTGGCGCTCGTCCTGTGGCTCCTGGTGTGGCGCGGCGATCGAGATCATGCGTTGCCCGCATCGGTGGCCTTGCCGCGCTCCACGGAGGTGGCCCTCATCGTCGCGCTTGTCCTGGTGGCGACCTTTGCCCGCTTCTATCGCCTCGATCGAGTGCCCTATGGCATCGAGGGAGACGAGGGCAAGTGGGATGTCTACACGGCAGCCCACATGCTCGGCCAGCCGCAGTTGGCTTACAAGGACACCCCCTACTCTTTCTGGGTAGAGGCCCTCGCCTATCGCGTGTTTGGCATCAGCTTCATGGCCGTGCGGTACGAGGTGGCCATCACCAGTGTCCTGGCGACCCTCATCTTCTACTTCATGGTCAAGCGCATACTGGGAGTCCCAGGGGCGTTCATCGCAGCGTTTCTCTTATCGATCTCTATCTTTGACATCAGCGCCAGCCGCCACGGAAACGTGGAGAGCCACATCAAGCTCCCGCTGATCCTGAGCTTCGCCTGCTGTGTCTACGCCGTGGAGACCCAGCGCTGGTGGTGGTATCTCCTCACGGGGCTGGCAGCCATGCTGGGTCTCTTGGCCTACGACACCTACTACCCCGCGACCGCTGTGATCGGGCTGTGGATAGCTTGGCGTCTGCTCAGGGAGCGCGGTATGAGCTGGTCCGACAAAGCGGAGCGCGTCTTGCTCTACGTACTGCCTTGCGCCCTCGTGGCGCCCAACGTTCTGTCGTACCTGCAGGGGCGTTCGGGATACTACCAGGCTGGCGCGTCCGTGCTGCTGGCGATACCTCTGCGCGAGGGCGCCCGGTTCTGGAGGGTATTCCAAGAGAACCTGGGGCGGATTCTATACCATTTCTCTGATCAATTCTACGCCGGTTTCCTCATCCACCGCCAAGGCCCGATCATCAATGCCCTGCTGGTGCCGTTCGCCGCGATGGGATTGGTCTACCTCACTGTGCGGTGGCGCCGCGGAACGGCCACCGGGTTGGCTCCGCTATGGTTTCTATTGCTCTTTTTCCCTGTGCCCCTGATCCTGGGGACCCCGTTCATGCGCATCTTTTATGCTGCCTTGCCCGCCCTCTACATCCTGGCTGCAGCGGGTCTCCTCCTTGTGCTGAGAGCTCTCATCGCCCAGGGCGAGCCCGGCGGTAGATACCGCCAGTGGGTGATGGCGAGCCTGGGGATAGGGCTGTTGCTGGTGGGGGTCAACAACCTGTACGTCTATTTCCACGAGCTGATCTCGAAACCCGATCGCGTCTACCGCCGCCAGATCGTGGATCTGCTGCACGAGCACATCGCGCCCGGACGAATGGTCTATCTGCCGATCATGCCTCGCAGCGGCGACCTGGTAGAGGTCGAGGAACTGCATCTCAACCTTGCCGCCTGGCGCATTGCCCCAAGAGGGCACGAGAAAGAGTTCTATCAGTACATCCCCTATGATCGGCTGCTATCCGCCCTGACCGCCGGTAGCTCTGGCCTGTCAGGTGTGACCGTGATCTACGACCATGGGAACAATGCCTTTGGTGCCGAGCGCGAGGCGATCATCTCGGCGGTGATCCGTTGCTTCCCAGAGATGGAGGCGGTCCAGCGGGGCGAACGCTTTGACGTCCTCACGATCCCAAAGAGTGCCTTGCGTGCACCAGCCTGCCTCGCCTCAGTGGTGGTCATCGGCGAGACGCCGGTCGGGATGGTGCGGGCAGGTCAGCCAGTGCCCTTTTCCTGGCGCACAATCCCAGACGGCGTTGCGTCCACCGCAACCATTGAGGTGGCCCGCCAGGTCGAGAAAGTGGTCTGGCTGGAAGCTGAGGACCTGCCCCGAGCGCAGGGCTGGTATAGCGAGAACCGCTTTGCGCCGGGCTTTGGCGGGTGGGGCTATTTGGCCGATGCCTATCGGGCGCCCGATGCGCAGGTGCAGGTAGCGCTTCCTGGGGCAGGAAGCTATACCGTCTGGGTGCGCACCTATCGACGCGTCCTCGACGACATGCCCATGACGCTGACGATCGCTGGCCGCGTCTTCCCCGTGGCACAACAAGGGCAAGAACGGTTCATGCAGTGGGTCTGGGAGCGCCTGGGCACTGTGGGCCTGTCGTCTGGCCAAACAGAGATGGTGTTGCGTCGCACCTATACCGATGGCCCTTTCTCGAGTCTGTTCATCGATGCCCTGGTCCTCAGCGGCGATCCGGGCTATCACCCGGACACGGCTCTGTGGCCGCTGGTTTTCCAGTCTGAGCTCTTCCCTGCTCGCCAGGGTCGCTTCGGCCTGCTCCCCACCGTCAGCCTCCCCTCCCTTGAAGGTCGAAGATGGCCGGTGCAGATCATAGCCGGGGACCGGCTCGTCGATGCCGTCCTCGTGATCCCCGACGACCAGATCGACCTGGAGATACAGGAGGTGTGGCGCATTCTGACTCGGGCCGCGCCGGAGCCCGCCGCGCAAGTCCGCTTGGAGCCGGGCACCTACCGCTGGCGAGTCAAGGTGCTGGACGGTGAGCGTATCGTGGGTCCGGGTGGTGCGCTCGGGCGGTGGTCCGAATGGACATATTTCACGGTAGTGCCGTCTGCTGGGTGATCCATTGGCATCTGGCGATCGAGATGATCGACGATGCGCGCGACATGGCTGCTTTCTACAGCAGTTAAGGGGCTAGAGGGACAGGTGCGGTTCATCGTGGCGGATGCGCGGGATCTCGGCCAGGTGACAGAGCGGAGATTCGACGCTGTACTCCTCATGGGCGATCCTGCCAAGACCCCTCACGCCGTCCTGGAGAGGCTCTTTCTGTTCTCAGGGCCTACAACGATGGGCCTCCGCCCCCCATCGCGCTGCCAGCCAACTGGGCAGCTACCCGGATCGATTCGATCAAGTTGCCCGGATTGGCGATCCCCTGGCCCGCGATATCGAGGGCGCTGCCGTGGCCGGGGCTGGTGACGGAGAAGGGCAGGCCGGTATAGATGAGGACGCCCTCGCCAAAGGCCACCGACTTCATGGCGATGTTGCCCTGGTCATGGTAGAGAAAGACGACGCCCTGAAACTCGCCCTGGATCGTCCGCCAGAAGACGGTGTCCGCCGGGATCGGGCCATGAACGTCCATGCCCTCGCTGCGCAGGGCACGGATGGCCGGTGCGATGATCGTCTCCTCCTCATCGCCAAAGAGGCCGCCCTCGCCGGCATGCGGGTTCAGCGCCGCTACGGCCAGGCGCGGCCTCTCCTGGCCCAAGGCGGACATAACCGACACTAACTGGCGCCCCGCGCTCAAGATGCCGTCGGCCGTCAGTTGGCTGGCGATCTCGCGGAAGGGCATGTGCCCAGTCACAGTGATGCGGGCGATCTCGTTCCACTTGACCACCGCCCGGACATCGCTCACGCCGGTCAGTGCGCGAAAGACTTCGAATTCCGAGTGATAGCCCATGTCGGCCATGGCCAGCGACTCTTTGGTGATCGGTGCCATGACGACGGCCTGCAGAGCGCCCGCCCTGGCCAGG
>JAFGLK010000407.1 GCA_016928125.1 Anaerolineae bacterium | reverse complement strand
TGCACGCGGCGCTCGACCCACGGCGCCAGCAGGCGCTCCAGCAGGCGGATACGGTGAACCATTGCCCCTCCCTTCCTGCGCAGCCGGCGGCCGGCAGCGCTCGGCCAGCGTCCCTGCGTCGGACCCCCGAAGACGCGCGAGGCCCTCACTATAGTACCAGGCCAGGTCGACGGTTTTTCACGCGCTTCGGCGCGAGATGTTCACAATTGTGAACACGACCCCGGCATCCCCTGTAGGCCGGATCGGTGATCCGGCCGCATCGGTGATGGGGGCCACTGACGCGATCGGCGATCGCGTCTACAGCCCGCATCGGCGATCGCGTCTACAGCCCGTCGTGGAGCGCCGAGTTGCAGCGCGGCGTCGGAGCCGAGCCGGAGCTCGGCGCTCCAGGAGCCACGAGAGCCGGGACGAAATCCCCCCTGCCCTACCCGTCCCGTTTCGTCCCGCCCCGCGCGCCGTGGGACGCGCGGCTCCCAGGCCCATGCGCGAAACGCCCCCCCGACCGACGCCGTCTCGTGGGCCAAACATGTCGTCAAAGGGCTTGAATTCTAAACTAAATTGATATATAATGTATGTAATTAAGGGGATGCCTGGACGGCGATGAGCGGGCTCGAGCGAGGGTCTGAGCAAAGCAAGCTGGGTGATCCCCCACAGCCTTCCCCAATGACACAAGCCGTGGCGCTAGGCCGTCACGGCTTGTGTCGCATTGAGGGCCCCTGCCCCTCCCGGCCTGCCGCCGGGCGGGCTCGGCCGTTATGGCATGGCGGCGTAGGCGGACCAACGCTCAGCCAATTGCCCTGCGTCGTTCAGCCGCACGATGACGAGGCCCATCTGATGCAGCCGCGCCCCTGTCTCTCGGTGGGTTCCCTGCCAGGTGAGCCGGGCCGCGACGCGGTCGCCCTCAGCGAGGATATCTTCGACGCGGATCTGGGGGTCCGGATAGTCCTGGATGAACCGGGCGACGAACGCTTTGGTGCTGCTCGGGCCGCGTGGGGTATCCGCGGGCGCATCGTGATCCACATACTCCGCCGACAGCAGCTCGTCGCACACCGACAGGTCTTTCTCATTGAGGAGCCGGTGGAAATACTCGCGCACAAGGGCTTTGGCCACGTCTGTCTGCATGGGTGATCCTTTCGCCGCGGGCTAGGGCGTCCACACCCGCGCCTGCTGGGCCAGGCTGAGACCCGTCAAGCCCTACAGCGGCTCGTCAGGCTACCTGATGACTTATGGGGAGGCCGTCGCAGACAGGGTAGGGAGCTCGGGAGCCTTTTGGCTCAGCATGCCCAGGCGCACCCTGATCGCGGCGGTGAGCGCGGCGTTGCCGCTTGCATCGGCCAGCTCCGCGGCCTGTTGCAGGGACTGCAAGGCTTTGGCGGTCTCGCCCTGGGTTTCATAGACGCCACCCAACAACAAGTGGGCTTCGGCCGAGTCCGGCTCGATCGCCAGGGCAGCCTGCGCATCAGCGATAGCCAGATCCAGGGCCCCTGCCTCAGACCGCGCCGTGCCACGCAGAACGTAAAAGCGAGCCGGGCTGCCAGCGAGGCGCTCGGCATCGGCGTAGGCCTCGGCGGCAGCCTCCGCGTTCCCCTGCATCTCTTCCAACACGCCAATCCAGGCGTGTAGCTCCGGGGTGTCAGGCTGGACTTCGACAGCCTGGCGATAGGCCAACGTCGCGCCGGCCAGGTCACCCTCTGCCAGGGCATCCCTGGCCTGGCTCGTCATCTCCATGACCGTGGTCGTGGTCGCCTCCGGCTGAAGGACAAACCGATAGAGCAGCCCCGCGATCAGCAGCACGGCGACGACGATCCCCACGGTCTTCAGGATCCGTCCTTTCTGGCCCTTCTGCCGCTGGGCCAGGCCTTCATCGAGGAACCACCACCACCGCTCTCGGGTCGGGTTAGCTGCAGCTCGAAGCGTGGCCAGCCCACCAGCGTCCTTGAGCTCACGCAGAAGCACGGCATCCTGGCTGCGCAAGGCGCTCTCAATCGACTCCAAGCGCGTCGCTTCGGCGCGCAGGTCTGCCCCGGCGCCCTGCAGGCGCGTGAAGAGCTCCTGGATGGCATCCAATTGAAAGAGGAGCGTCTGGGCCTCCGCGCCGCTTCCCGGCAGGTGATCGACCCTCCTTTTGACCTGGCCCAGCAACTCGCGGAGATCAGCAATTGTTTCTGCCGGGAAAGCCGGGCGCTCGATGCTACCGCTCTGATTCTGGTTTGTATTCATGCTCCGATTCCTTTTCCGCTCCCTTGAAGCTCGTTCGATGCCGCGAAGGGTCTTCGGGCGCCGTCATGAGGCCCGTCGACGTGAGGGCGGCGCGCTAGGGCGTCCACACCCGCGCCTGCTGGGCCAGGCTCAGGTACCCGGGGATGTCAAAGCGCCAGTATGCCCGCACCTCGGCCTCAGTCCCGGCCATCAGGGCGAAGAGCGTCGCCTCGCGCACGCGGACCCGCAGCCTGATCTCGCGCCCCAGCAGCGCCGCCGGATCGGGGTGGCCGCGCCAGGCCAGGCGGTGCCGCACCGCGTCGCCGGTCAGCGGCAGGCACGCCTCCAGGCCATAGCCGGGGAGCGCCGCGCCCTCCAGCGTCTCGACCGCCACGCGCACCTCGCCGCCCGGGGCGCACGCGGCGTTGAGCCACAGCTCGGGCGTGGCCGTGGTGAACGGCCGGGTCAGCACCCAGCCCTCCCCTTCGGCGCGCACGCCGATCAGCCGGTCGGGCGGGCAGGCGGCGTAACCGATGCCGCAGGCCGCCTGCGCCCCGTCGTCCTCGCGCCCGTCGGGCAGGCGGTGGCCGTGCTCGGCGCGGGTGGCGGCATAGTAAAAGCGG
>JAFGLK010000058.1 GCA_016928125.1 Anaerolineae bacterium | reverse complement strand
TAGCCCTAGGTTAAGGAGGATCAAGTGCGCCTGGCCGGTCCGATCCAGACCGAGGGCGGGGTATTTGCCTCGATCCGTCCCGTCGCGCGAACGCCTTCGGATGCCGCGGTCCTGCTCGCTGTAGAGAAGGCCAGTTTGGGCGATAGCGACTATGGGCCTGATGAGGCCCTAGCTGTGCTGCAGCGTCCGGAACACCATGCCTATCTGGCCCAGATTGGTGAGGCGTGCGTGGGCTTTTGCTCCTGCTTGGAGACCCCGGGCGCTGAGGGGCCGCGTCTCGAGGTCGACATGCTGGGCGTGGTGCCTGCCTGGCGCGGCCAGGGCATCGCCACGGCCCTGGTTGCATTCTGTATGGGTGAGGCCTTGGCACGTGGGACCCACACCTTTCGAGCCGTAATCGCTGAGGGCAACCTCGCGTCCCAACGGACCTTTGAGCGGGTAGGGTTCGCCTGTTCCCAATCGGTACAAATGCTAGTCTATGCGCTACACGGATGGGCGCCCATCGAGTTTCTGCCCGCTGGCTGGGCGCATCGCGGCGATCGCGCCCGTAGGGGGGGAGGCGAGCGGCACAGCCTGATTGACGCTGGCGGCTCTGTCGTGGCGCTGGCTGAGTGCTTGCCCGTGCATACCTTGGCCTACGTCGGCCTCTGGATCGAGAATATCTGGGGGATCTCGCCGGAGGCCACGCGGCTCATGGCGCGGGCCCTGGTCGAGCGCGCCAAACAGCTCGCCTGCGACGAGGTCGGCTACCTGTTACCCCTGACGGATGGAACCAGCTATCGAGAGCCATTGTTGCGCGAGGGTTTTGCAGAGGCAGGAAGGTACCGGATCTACAAGGCTGGGAACGGTGGGCGTCTTGGATGGGAGGCGCGGCCCGCGGCTGCCGGCGCCAGCTCATGAGGCACTGCCCCGTTGGCCCTGGCGCCGCAGCCGGCGCTCCAGACGGCCCAAGCGATGCTGCAGCGCCTCCAGCCACTCTCGTCGCGAAAGCGAATCCAGGCCCGAGGTGCTGGAATGTACCGTGGCGATGGCTTCGCGCGTCAACTCTCTGGCCCGCCCATAGTCGCGCAGCTGATGCTCATGGTACTTGGCCAGCTCCACATAGGGCAGAATCGCTCCGTTCCCCAACTCGGCCTGCCAGATCACGATCGCCTCGTCATAGCGGTGCAGGCGCTTGAGGAGCAAAGCGAACTGCTCCCGCGCCAGGCGCCGTTCCCGCTCCGATTCCGACTCTGTGGCCAGGCGGTAGGCTGCGATCGCCTCGTCCGACCGACCACAGCGCTCAAAGAGCCGGGCCAGGGCCAGAGGGTCAAAGTGCTGATCCTGGGTTGCGGTCTCTGGCGCACTGAGCATGTGTCCGATCCGGCTGGCCAGTGAGACCAGCGAGAGAATATCCACTCGGTTGTGGTAAAAGACGCGCGCCATGGGACGCGTGCGGCCATAGGTCACATAGTCCGCATAGAGCTGAGGAATCATATACCCGGGTACGTCCAGGCCCTCGCGCTGCACGGACAGAACGTGCTGCTCCAGGCTTGCCAGGGCACACGAGGCCAACCGCTGGCTCCACAGGCGTCGCGCCAGGAAGAGCAGATCGAGATGCGGCTCGCCGCTCGCCGACGGGAGTGGAGTCCCCCACAGCGTGTAGCGCATCTGGATCAGGGGCCAGTCAAAAGCGCGCCCGTTAAAGCTGACCAGACCCCCCTCCCGATCGAGATCCTGTCTGAGGAAGGAGAGGAGCGCCTCCTCGTCCCCATAGTCCGGCATAAAGTACTGCCGTACACAAAAGGCGCCTTGCCGGAACAGGCCCACGCCCACGAGAAACACATAGGTGCCCGGGCCTCGCAGCAAGCCGGTGGTCTCGGTGTCGATGTATATCGCCCGAAGGGGATCGAATGGCTGTCCACCGCTGTCGGGGACAAAGGGCTCCCACGTGCCGTGGGGGACCCGTCCGAGGTCACCCAGACTGGTATTGCCGTGCCGATGATCGAAAGGATAGAGCCGCTCAGCCACAAAGCAACGCTGGTCACCGATCCGGCGCCATGTTCCCGCGACGAGCGACTCGAGAGCGGGCTCAGCATGAGTCACGGCCGCCGGCGTCTCGTCGATTGGGACGGGTGTGCGGCGAATCTGCTCCAGTCGATCTCGAAGGCTCATGCGCTCCGTTCCCTGTGATCGCGTCGGGCTCTGGCAGCAGAGATTATAGCACGGAGCGAGGCGCAGGCGCCAAAGCACCAGCCTGGCTTCATTGCGGCTGGATGGCGGCGATCAGGCGCAGTGTCTGCTCCTTGGCCTTGGGCTCTATGGCTGCAGCGGCCCCAATGCAGGAAGGGCATCCCGAGGTGCACGGACAATCGCGGATCAGCTCGGCGGAACGCGCCAGGATCGCGGCATAGGCACCGGGCACCTCGTCGCTGAGCCCCACGCCTCCTGGGATGGCGTCGAAGATGAACAAGGTGGGCAGGCCCGTCTGTGGCGCCTTGACATCGGACTGGATGCCAAGATCGTGCCGATCGCACATGAAGAGCAGTGGAATCACATGGCCGATCACGCGAGATAGGCTGGCCAGAGTGCTCTGCACGGCCACCTGCTGCTCTGCCTTGCGATGGCAGCTTGGGCAGAGGGTCACAAGGTTCTCCAGGCGATTCGCCTGGCGGTAGGCCTCATTCTCTCCCGGGATCCACCCGAATTCTCGGAAGGGGATGACATGATGCACCTCATGCTGGCGCCCGGGGCGCTCTGAGGCATTGCACCACCGGCAGCGGTACCCATCGCGTCTTCGGGCGAGCTCCCGCTGCGCGGCCCAGTCGGGGCCGCGCGAGGCTACATACTCGCCCACCCACCAGCCCTCCTCGCGCAGGCGTTCGATGACATCCTCTGAGATCGCGATCCAACAGGCTGAGGTGAGCATCTCTTGTTCGGGCAGATCGATCGCTCCCCAGCCCAGGTGCTCTCCGGCGCCCCTTCCGCCGCTGGCGCCCAGGCTCAGCTTGCGATAGCCCGAGGCCCGCCTGGTCAGCTTGATCTCGCCCCGGGCCAGGCGCACATCTCCAAGGGATAGCTCGTCGTGGACCTTCTGGATGGCGACGCGCGTGCTTTGGGAGGCCTCGGTGTAATAGTCCACCGTTACGGCTCGCACCTGCGCCACGCCAGCCTCCCAGTCCAGTCGTTCCACCAGATACTGCTGTCCCTCGTGCATGTAGATTGCGCCCTCGTGCACCCACACCGGCGCGCTGGCTCGGTCTATCTGTCCGATCACCTGCCGCTCGCCCGGCGAGGAACCCTCGCGGCCCTCTGCCACGATCGCCAGGGTATCGGCCGTGGCGGCGCGCAGCGAAACCTGGCTTGCGGGGAACTGCTCGCTCGTCCAATACCAGCGAAAGCCAGAGCGACGCACCTCGCCCCCCTCTTGCAGGAAAGCAAGGACTTCTTGGATGTCCTCGCCGCCGAACACCTCATCGGCACCAAAGGGCAACTCCCAAGCCGCGCAGCGCGCGTGGTCGATCAGCAAATAGAGATTATCGGGATTGAGGAGCGCATGCTCGGGCGGACGTCCGAAAAAGTAGTCGGGATGGGTGATGACGTATTGGTCCGAGGGCGAGGAAGAGGCCATCAAGACAGCGAGGCCCTTCTCATGAGCCCGCCCGGCTCGCCCTGCCCGCTGCCAGGTGCTGGCGATGGTGCCGGGATAGCCCACCATGATGCAGGCCGCGAGTCCGCCGATATCCACACCTAGCTCCAATGCGTTGGTCGCCACCACAGCCCGCACCGAGCCGCGGCGCAAGCCCTCTTCGATCTCGCGGCGTTCCTGGGCCAAATAGCCACCCCGATAGCCTCGAATGGCCGCCGGTTCTCGCCCATGGTGGGGCGCATCTCCCCGCACCGCATCTTGCCGCAGGTGGATGACCATCTGCTCGACCATGCGCCGCGATGGCACAAAGATCACTGTCTGGATATCTTGATCCAACAGCTCGTTGGCCAGTCTCCGCGCCTCGGTCAGCGCCGGCGTGCGCAGCCCCAACGCCTCATCGCGCAGCGGCGGATTGTAAAAGATCATCGTTCGCTCGCTCTGGGGCGCGCCGTTCTGGGCAACCAGCGTGGCCGGTGCGTCAATCAAGCGGCGCACCAATTCCTCAGGGTTGGCAATGGTCGCCGAAGTACAGATGAAGAGGGGATCGCTGCCATAGAAGCGGGCGATGCGGCGCAGGCGCCGGAGCACATTGGCCACATGGCTGCCGAACACGCCGCGGTAGGTATGCACTTCATCCAGGATCACAAAAGCCAGCTCGGAGAAAAAGGATCGCCACTGCGTGTGGTAGGGCAGCATGCCGACGTGCAGCATGTCTGGGTTCGTGGCGATGATGCCCGGTCCTTGAGCCAGCGAGCGGCGGATCGAGCCCCGCTGGCTGGAAGATGTGTCACCGTCATAGGCCTCGGCACGGACAGCGAGCTCCAAGGCCTCCAGGGCGTGGTTCAGGATGGCCAGTTGATCGTGCGCCAGGGCTTTGGTGGGAAAGAGATACAGCGCGTTGCCATGCGCTTGGCTCAGTAGATGGTGTAGCACCGGCAGATTGTAGCACAGGGTCTTGCCGGAGGCGGTGGGCGTCACGATGACGACGTGGTGTCCTCGAAGCACATGTTCCACGGCCTGGGCCTGATGCACATACAGGCCCGTGATGCCTTGGGCCTGCAACATGCGCACCAACGCGGGATGGAGTTCAGGCGGGAAGGGCGCCAGCATCGCTTGGCGCTCTGGCAGGACGCGCCAAGCGGTCACATTGGCGGCCCAGTCGCTCTGTGTGCGCAGTCGCTGCAGCGTTGTCGCCAAGCTAGCCAAGGCGTCTTTGTCCGGTGATCTGTGCGAGATCGAGACCATGTGCGGTGTGAATGCGACGACGTCTCAAGCGCCTCACAGCCTAGCTCTCTCTGCAGCCAGGCCGGCTGAAATCCGGGGGCGTCGGCAAGCAAGGCATGTGAGTCTCACAATGGCCTGAGTCTAGAGTCCTAGAGACCCCTGCCCTGGAGGCTGACCCTCATGGGCTACTGGGGGTTCCTGGGGCTGACCTATCAGGCGCCGGAGCTCCTCCTCGTCGATGATGGGCGTGCCGAGGCGTTGTGCCGCGCTCATCTTCGTGCCGCCTGGCTTGTCGCCCGCCACCAGGTAGCTGGTCCTGGCCGACACGCTGCCCGTCACCCGGCCTCCGTGCTGGGTGATCAGTTCGCTGGCCGCCTCGCGGCTCAGCGTGGGCAATGTGCCCGTGATCACGAACACCAGGTCCTCCAGAGGGGTCGGGCGCTCTTCCGCAGGCGCTCTATCCTCGAGACGCACCCCATAGCGCGCCAACTTGGCCAGCAGTTCGCGATGGCGCGGGCGCTCGAAAAAGCGCACGATGTCGTGGGCGATCTGGGGGCCGATGCCTTCGATCTCCTGGAGTTCCTCCAGCGGGGCATCCATGATCTCCTCAATCCGATGATAGTGGTCGGTCAACGCCTGCGTCACCTGCGGCCCCACACCGTGGATGCCGAGGCCGGTCAAGATGCGCCACAGTGGCCGCGCACGGCTTGCAGCGATGGCGGCGATCAGGTTCTCGGCCCGTTTGTCGGCAAACCCCTGCAGCTCGACTAGATCCTCTTTTTTGAGCGCGTACAAATCGGCCACGTCGGATACCAAACCGCTCTGGAAGAGAAGCATGGCCACCTTGATGCCCAGACCGTCGATGTCCATGGCGCCACGTGATGCCCAGTGCTCGAGGCGCCGCACGACTTGGGCGGGGCAGGCAGCATTGACGCAATAGATCGCAACTTGGCCCTCCTCGCTCTCGACCGGCTCGCCACAAGCAGGGCACGTCTCCGGCACAGGGAAGGGCTCTTCGCTGCCGTCACGCAATCCCAACACCGGACCGACGACCTGGGGAATCACGTCGCCGGCGCGGCGCACGATCACCGTGTCGCCAGCGCGAATGTCCTTGCGGGCCAGATCCTCGAAATTATGCAAGCTCGCCTGCCGGATGGTGACGCCCCCGAGTTGCACTGGCTCAAGAACAGCATAGGGGGTCAGAACGCCTGTGCGCCCCACATTGACGCCGATCTCCAGCAATCGGGTGGTGGCCTCGCGCGAGGGGAACTTGAAGGCCACGGCCCAGCGCGGCGCATTGCCCACGACGCCCAGACGCTGCTGAACGTCCAACTGATTGACCTTGATCACGACGCCGTCGGCCTCATAGTTCAGTGCGTCGCGCTTGTTCATCCACTCTTCGGCATAGGCCAGCACGGCCTCGAAATCGCGAAAGAGACGCACATCCGGATTGACGGCAAAGCCCAGCCGCTTCAGGTAGTTCAGCACATCCCACTGTGTGTTGAGGTTTGCACCCTCGACATAGCCGATAGCATAGCAGAACAGGCGCAACGGTCGGGTGGCGGTGACGCGTGGGTCAAGCTGCCGCACGGAGCCGGCCGCCGCATTGCGCGGATTGGCAAAGGGCTGCTCGCCGGCCGCGATTCGCTCGGCGTTCATGGCCTCGAAAAGGTCGCGCGGCATGTAGATCTCGCCGCGCACCTCGATCAGGGGCGGCGCATCCAGGGCCTCCGACACGGGTATGCGCAAAGGGACGTTGCGGACAGTGCGCACGTTGGCGGTGATATCCTCGCCGACCACGCCATCGCCCCGCGTGGCGCCGCGCGCCAGCACCCCGCTCTGATAGGTGAGAGCCACGGCCAAGCCGTCGATCTTGGGCTCTGCCACAAAGTCTAGGTCTTGATTGTCGGGCAGCAGCCGCCGCGCGCGCTCCAGCCAGGCCTCTACCTCCGAGCGCTCAAAGGCGTCCGCCAGGCTCGTCATCGGGTATGGATGTCTGACCCGGCCGAATTCGGGCAGTGGCTCAGAGCCGACGCGTTGTGAAGGGGAATCGGGGGTCACGAGCTCTGGATGCTGGGCTTCGAGGGCTTGCAGCTCGCGCATGAGCGCGTCATACTCGGCATCTGTGATCTCTGGGTCATCCAGCGTATAGTAGCGATGGGCGTGATAGCGGATCAGGCGACGCAGTTTCTCCACCCGAGACTGGACATCATCCGGCATCTCTCATCTCTCCTACGCTCAGCACGCCTGGGAGCTCCTCTTTGGGATGTGCGTCCACAAAACAGGAACCCGGGACCGAGTCAAGTCTACTCTGTCCCGGGAAGCCATGCCAATCAAAAGGTTCGTCAGAGCCTCATCACTCACGCCGACCAAGTGCGCAAGGCCCTTCCAAGGGTGACTCTATTGAGGATCGAGGTACTCCTCCACGACCCATCCAGTGGTCCCGGTCTCGTCTCGCACCTGCCACCAGGTGTAATCATTGGCGTCTTTGGGCCCGCCGATGATCTCGACGATGCTGTCCTTGGGCAAGGTCTTGATGCGCGGATTGCCCGTGCCAGCACCCGAGCGCATATTGAGCCCGGCCCCTGCGTTGACCGAGGCCGTGGCGCCTACACTGAGGCTGACTGCCGGCGCTGCCGTAGGCTCTCCTGTGGGTGTCGCCGCCGCGGCCACAATAGTGGGCGTAAAGGTCGGCAGGGTTGGCAACGTCTGCACCGTGGGCAACACCTGCTGCGTTGGCGCCAATGTGCCTTGCACGGTCGGCCCCTGCGTTGGCTGGGTCTGGATAATCCGAACGGTCGGCGTCGCAGTGGCCGCTGGCGGCGAGGACTTGGGCGGGGATAGAAGCGCCCACCAAAGAGCGGCCACAACCACGATCACGAGGACTGGAACAGCAATCCACATCCACTTGGGCCAGAGATCCTGACTGGATCCACGGCTCGGCCCGCCGCCGGTATCTAGAGACATCAGGGCGCCTCCTTCTGAATATTGTCGGCTCAGTTACTCGAATTATAAACGACCGCGAAGCGGATGTCAACGCCCATCGCCAGATGCATGCAAGTGCGAACGAGAGCCCATAGCACACATCTATGGCCCCTGAAGGGCCATAGGCCTCCTGCAGATGCCCGTGACTGTCCTCATCAGCTCGAGCGTGCCGACATGCCTGAACCAGGTTATCGAGCCGATCGACTGCCGCGAGAGATAACCTTCTCGGTGCACCTACGATAGAAGGGCGGCCAAGCTCTCCTTACGTCGTTGACGCCGCCTGGCCACTCGGTTGAACGCCCGCGGGATCGTGGCCAGCAGTGACTCTGAGCGCACGGCCACTTCCTCGTAGAACGCGATCGCTCGCTCCTCCAGAGAGATGGCCGCTGAGAGGGCCGCACCGAGATCGGCCTCCGCGCCTACGGTGATGTCGAGAGCCTCAGCAGGCAGCTGGAGCCCCTCGAACGAGTAGTTGGTCTCCAGCGCGTCGGTGACCGTCTCCTGATAGGTGCGCACGATCTGGGTCTTGTGCTTTTCGCAATCTTCGCTCAGGCCCTCAAAGAGCTGGCCGTGCTCTGCAAATCGCGTCGCCAGCTCTGCGTAGAGCGCCGCCGAGTGATCCTCCAGCCTTTGGCAGAAGCTCATGATGGCCGAAGCGGTCAAAGGGGTATCGCTCATCCTAGAACCACCTCTGGATCACAACTTTGCTCTCCGTGA
The DNA here is from genome assembly GCA_016928125.1 of Anaerolineae bacterium. The sequence continues at coordinate 9,611 of JAFGLK010000058.1, read as the reverse complement.
AGAAACGCACCGAGTCCTGTCCCTGGCCGTGCAGCGTGCCAAAGAAGGAATCCTTCATCCCGCTGAAGGGGAAGAAAGCCATCGGCGCGGCGATCCCGATGTTGATGCCGACGTTGCCACACTGCACCTCATACTGGAACTGGCGCGCCCATTTGCCGCTGCTGGTAAAGATCGAGGTCGCGTTCCCGAACGGGAGGGCGTGGATCATGTCTAGCGCCTCGCGCATGCTGCGGGCCTTCATCATGCAGCCCACCGGCCCAAAGATCTCGTCCTGAGCGATGACCATGTCGGGTGTGACGCCATCGAACACCGTGGGCCCCACAAAGGCATCGCGAGGATAGTCCCCGAGGATCTCGAACTCGCGTCCATCGAGCAGCAGCTCCGCCCCCTCGGCAAGGCCCCGCTCGATGTAGCTCACGATGCGCTGCTTCTTCTCGGTGTCGCGCATGGGCCCCATCTGCACCGACTCATCCAGGCCATAGCCGATGGTGATCCGCGAGGCCGCCTGCACAAAGGCATCGACCACCTGCTGATAGAAGGCGTCATATTCACGCTCGCTCAGGCCCTCGCCCACCATCAGCAGGTTGGCGTTGGCCAGGCAGCGCTGCCCGCTGTTGCCATAGAAGGAGGTCATGCAGGAGGCCACGGTGCGCTCGATGTCCGCATCGGGCATCACCACCGCATAGTTCTTGGCCCCGCCTTGGGCCACCACGCGCTTGCCCGTCTGGCCGCAGCGCGGGTAGATCACGTTCTTGGCCACCGGCGTCGAGCCCACAAAGCAGACGCCTTTGATATCCGGATGGTCGAGCATGGCCGACACCACCGTCCTGCCCCCATGCACCACGTTCCAGACGCCATCCGGGATGCCCGCCTCCTCCACCAGTTCCACGATCTTGACCTGGCTGATGGGATCTTCACTGGAGGGTTTGACCACGATGGTGTTGCCCGTCGCGACGGCAAAGGGCGCGAACCAGAGCGGCACCATGAAGGGAAAGTTGTACGGCCCGATCAGGCCAAAGACGCCCAGGGGCTGACGAATCAGGTACTCGTCGATGCCCGAGGCGATGTCCTCCAGGTTGTTGCCCATCATCAGCGAGGGGATGCCCGCCGCCACCTCGCACATCTCGATCCCCCGGCGGGTCTCGCCGCGCGACTCGTCGATCGTCTTGCCGTGCTCCATGGTCTGCACACGGCTGAGCTCCTCAAAGTTCTCTTCCATCAGGTCGCGCAGGCGCATCAGGCAACGCGCGCGGGCGAGGGGCGGCGTGCGCCGCCAGTCGTAGAACGCCTCCTGCGCGGCTTGCACCGCCTCGTCGAATTCATCTGCCGTCGAGATCGGCACGGTGGCGAGCGTTTTCAGCGTGGCTGGATTGACCACATCGATGGTCTCCCCCTCCGACTCGACCCAAGCGCCATCGATATAGTTCCTGAGCTCGATCGGTTCCTGGATGGGTTCCTGCAAGACGGCCATTCGCGGTGTCCTCCTTTGAGTAGTAAGCTTTATGAAACGCGCAGCCGAGCTATCCGCATGTGTTGCACGACTATCGGCAGCCAGCGCCGGCCCGCATAGGCTGCATCATACATCTCCTTGGCAGAGAGCACAAGAGCGATACAGCCAGATCTCTTGATCGGCCGGGCTGGTGCTTCTAGCGGCATAGTGAGCACAGGGTACTCATGTGAACGGGAGCTGTCAAGCGCCGCCGACCTTTCCGATGTTGGGCCAGGGGGATATAATGGGTTCCGCGAAGCCTTTGCGTAGATTAGACCGAGGGGAGAAGAGTCGCTCATGGAGGCTATCCGTATCTTGCTGGCCGATGATCACGTCATGGTAAGGGAGGGAACGCGCCAGATCCTTGAGCGCGAGTCGGATCTTGAGGTCGTCGCCGAAGCGGGCGATGGTCAGGAGGCGGTGGCCCTCACCGAGCGAGAGCGTCCGGATGTGGTCATCATGGATATCAGCATGCCGATCATGAACGGCATTGAGGCCACCAAGGACATCAAGCAAGTTGCGCCGCGCACCGCGGTGCTGGTGCTCACGGCCTATGACGATGATGAATACGTTTTCGCGATTCTCGAGGCGGGCGCGGCCGGCTACCTGCTCAAGAACGCGCGCAGCAGCGAGGTCATTGATGCAGTGCGTCGGGTCTTTGCGGGAGAGTCGGTGCTGCACCCCTCGATCGCCAAAAAGATCGTGCGCCAGGTGAGGCAATCCCAGTATCGCCGGGGGGCCATGCCCACCGAAGAGCTTACCGAGCGGGAATTGGAGGTCCTCAAACTGGCGGCCGTTGGGCTGAGCAATCGCGAGATCGCCAGCCGCCTGGTGGTCAGCCCGAGGACGGTCCAATCCCACCTGGCCAACATCTTTGGCAAGCTGAACGTGGGCTCACGCACCGAGGCGGTCATGGTGGGGCTGCGCCGCGGCTGGATCGACCTGGACGAGATTCCTTCCCAGTAGGGGCACTTGGCATTTGCCGCCGGATACAAACAATGCAGGAGCCAAAGATGTGCAGAAGATGTAACTTGGCCATGTTGCTGGTTGCACTGGCGCTTTTCGGCGCGGGTCTGATCTCGGGCGGCCATGCGGTGGCCCAGAGTGAGGCGCCGGTTGCCATCGTGGATGACGATCCGCCGATCATCCAGACGTTCAGCATTGAACCCGTGCCCCGCAAGTATGATACGGGAGGGCAGAGTCAGCTTATCACGGTCACCCTGTCTGTCTATGACATGAGCGGCATAGACGGCGGCGCGTGTGGCCTCAATGTCAAGTTCGTCAGTCCCTCCGGGCGCCCTCTGCAGTTCATCTATTGCCATGGCGTGGAGGGTGAACCCGATGCGCTGATCGATGACGAGCTCTTTCCCCCCCTGGCTCTGTGGCAGAACGTGCAGCCCCTGCCAGCCCATAGCGAGCCCGGCGAATGGCGGATCGAGGAGGTCTGGATGGTGGATGCGGCCGGGAACCAGGCCCTGCGCACCTATGCAGACATGCTGAACGATGGCTTCCCGGTGAGTTTTCAGGTCGCCAACACCTATGAGCTGAGCATCCCGGTGGTGTTCAACCGGTACCGGACGGGCACCCCGTGAACGATTTCCAGCCTCTGCGATTCAGGCCATGACGAGCACCATGCGGGCCGGGCGCTGGCCAGGATGGACCCTTGAGGAGGGGCCATCCCCCTGTCATCAATGGGTGATGGTAATCGTGGTGAGGAGGACACGGGCGTCCTCCATGACCTGCCCATCCGCGAGCTCCGTCGGCAGACGCTGGAGCGTCTGGGCGTCATACATGCCCAGATAGAGTTGATATTCCCCGGCGGGTAGCGTGCCGTCTAGGGCGAGAGCGTGCTCGTCGACGATCACCTCTCCCGCTTCCCAGCCCGGGGTGGGGCGCTGCCAGTTGGCGGGCGCGGCGTCGTGTTGGGCATAGATGTTGCCGTCATTACCGACCAGATGCACAAAGACCTTGTAATCACCTGCAGGGCGAGAGGCCGCGCGCCAGTAGGCCTCGAGGCGTAGCACCTCGCCGGATCGATAGCTCTGCGAGGCCAGATCAAAGCCCAGTAGCTCGATCTCGCGGCCGAACCGAGCGGACAGCGGATGCTCGATGTCGGGCACCTGGAAGGTGCGCTCGCCTCCCTCGATGTGCACCTGCCCCAAGGCTAGGTGTTCCTCAAGATCCACGCCGCTCAGCCGCACCAGATAGCGACCGGGATCGAGACCTGCCAGGGGCAAGCGATAGATGGCTCGCACCACTTCCCCTTCGCGCCACAGCGAGGTGGCGTACGGGTAGGCCACAGGATGCTCGAAGCGCGTGACGGGCTCCCCCTCAGCGTTCAGCAGTTCGAAAGCCACCCGCCAGTCGCGCGTGGGCCGGACTTGAGCTTGCCACGTGATGGCCAGTTGCAGGGCACCCCCGAGTCGTTCGCTGCGATCGACGCTCTCGCTCTCGATGATGCGCAACTCCGATCCCCAGGCCATCCCGGCTATATCTGGCGATTGTATATAGGCACCTTCCGGCGTGAGGGTGATTCTCTCCAACGACAAGTTGACGCCAGAGAGGCGCCCGCCCAGAGCCACGGGCAGCAAACTCCCATCGCCGCGCGACAGGAGCAACGCGAGCTCGTACGGTCCAGCGGGGATGCCCGGGGGCAGGTCGAGCTCAAAGACCTGGTAGACCGTGTCTCCCGGCTGCCACTGTTCGGCAAAATAACCCATCGACTGATCCTGAGCCCAGAGGATGCCTTCCTCGCCCATCAGATGCAGCGTCAGGGCCTCTCCCTCTCCGCGGGATTTGACGCGCCAGCGCACCAGAAGGCGCACGGGTTCATCTCGGGCCAGGCTGAGATCGCCCTCCGCGGCGAGCAGACGCCAATCGAGCACCTCGACTTCATCCGCAAAGACAGCGCGAGCCGGCAGTGCGATGACGTTCTGACGCAGTTCGTCGCGCAGACGTGCGACGCGCAAGGCGGTCTCGCCAGCGGGATCTGGCAGCTCTCGCAGCGGCTCCGTCGCGCTCAGCAGAACCGTGCGGATGGCCTCATCCAGGGGGTTCGAATGCATCGGCCAGAGATAGAGAATCTCCTGGCCGGGACGATGCGGGATGACCAGATTGCGCCCTCCCGAGACCCAGATGGCACTCAACGTACGCAGATCGGCCAGCACGACCCCCGGGTGCTTGTACTCGCGAGAGAGGATCACCGCCTGCTGGTCCGCTTCCAGGGCCTTGCCGGCCTCGGTGGCCACCAGAGCATAGTCGGCGTGGGTGGAGTAGAAGGTCTGCTGGCGCTTGGCCCAGAGGCCAAAGTAGGTCTGGGCCGTCATGGTGCCCTCGAAGACGAGCAACAGCGCCACTGCCGCCGGGAGCACGCCATGTGCCAGGCGTTCAAACCTCGTCTTGGTCCAACGCAGACATTCATCCAGCCCGAGAGCGACGAGTCCATACACGGCCGGAACAATGCCGAACATGCGTTGACCTTGAGGCATCTGTGCCTCGGTGAGCACGGCAGGTAGCGACATGCCCAGCACCCAGATCGGAAACAGCAGGTACGGCGGGCGGCGCCATCTCACCACGCTGGCGATCAGACCGACGCCGAACAGAGCCGTCGACACAGGCGAGAGGATCGGCTTGCCGGGCAAGTTAAAGTGATTGCGCGGATCCCCCCGCCAGAAGAGTCCTCCCAGGGTGCGCGCCATGTTGCGCATCAGGATCCATAGAGCCTGCTGCGGGGCGGCCCGGCGAAACACCAGCACCTGATTGGCCCGCTCCCAGAAATCCTCAGGATGCCTGACAAAGTAGAGGCCCAAAGGGGCGAAGACCGTGCCCGCGATGATGGCGGCCAGGGCGAGGCCCCAGAAGCGCTTGCCCAACCCGCTCAAGAATCGGCGCCGGTCGACGAGGGCGAGCCAGAGGAAAGAGAGAACCACGGTGAGGGGAAAGAAGCGCGCCGCCAGGTAAGTGTAGAGGATGAGGCCCGTGCAGAACCCGCCCAGAGTCAGTGGCAACAGATGTCCCTCCCGGTAGCCCCGCCATAGTCCGTAGATGGCCAGGCACTCCAAGGGCGGAATCAGGATGTTGGGGTAGCCGTTGCGGCTGACTGTCAGGTGCCAGTAGGAGAAGGCTACGTAAGCGGCTGCCAGGAGGCCGACTCGCGTGGCCTCGGGGCGCTCGGCAAGCAACTCGCGCACCGCCAGGAACACGAGCGGGATGGTGATGGTCCCAGCCAGGGCGGACGTGAGCCGAATGCCCAGGGCGCCGATGCCCACCAGCCGAAACATGGCTGCGATGAGGTACATGTACAGCGGTTCACGGCCGGTGTAGGAGGAGAAAAACACCGGACGCTGTCCGTGGTAGATGTCGAGCGCTTGAAGGCCATACACGGCCTCATCATAGTGCAGGCCGGGCGGAATGCTGCGCAAGCTGACCACCCGCAGCGTGCCCCCCACCAGGGTGATGAGGATGAGCCAAAACCAGGCCTCGTGCAGCAAGGCGGATCGCTTGAGCATGGCATCGGGCTGATTCATTCTCATCCCAGGCACCCCGGAAAGCCGTGGCGTGGCAGCGTGGGCTCGGTCTCGCAGGCGAGGCCCCATTGTAGATGGCAGGTGCTGACGAGGCAAATATCTGCAGAAGGTTCAGGTGCTATCGGGGAAACTCAGCCAAGCGCACGCAGCGCGTCGAGGAGCAGCTCGTACTCCTCGCGGCAATCGTGGCACAGGGAAAGATGCGCCTCCACGAGAGGCAGAGCCTGGCCAGGGCGCTTGCCGGCCAACTCTAGGTCAGCAAAGTAGTCGAGCTGCTCAAAACACTCGCCGCAGGTCAGCTCCTGGTCGTGTGTTTCGAGCAGGCCATGTACCAGGCGCTTAAGTTGTCCGGCGTTCAATTCCATCATCCGTGACCCCTGCAATTCTGACGCGCTCGATCGAGCGGCTCTTACGTGGCGTCTCTGGCCGATTAGGCAACCTCAAAGGCAGCGAGAATCTCCGCAGGCGGCAGGCCAGCCGCTTCGAGACCCTGTTTGAGTTTCTTGCGCGCATCGTGCAGCAATTTGTAGAGGGCGTTCGTGTTGGTGCCCATCTTGTGGGCCACTTCCGCCATGGGCATGCCCTGCACTACGATGGCCAGCAGGGCTCGGCGCTGGCGCGGGGTCAGCTCCTCGGCGATGGCGCGCCGCAGCGCAGCGCCGGCTGCTGCCTGCATCAAACGCTCTTCCGGTCCTATCCCCGCGTTCGCGCCCACGCCGGCCACATCCTCCGATGCGAGGACACGCTCGGCATCAGGCAGGCGTTCGATCTCCTGCCCATCTTCAGTGGTCTGGAGCAGGGGCACATCGCGCCAGCGGAACCGCCGCAGCTCGCTGATGGCCAGATGCACGGCGATCTTTTGCGCCCAGGTGAGAAAATGACTCTCGCCCCGAAAGGTATGTAGATTGTCCAGGATCTTGATCAAGGCCTCTTGCACGAAATCGTCGACATCCTGAGCCCCCACATTAGGGTAGGAGCGTAGCGCATAGCGCAGGCCTGTGCTGAGGCGCTGACGAAGGTCCTCCAGCGCGGCATCGCGCTCCGGCCCCGGCTCTGAGAGAGCCGCCATCCACTCGGCATTGTTTCGGTCGCTCACGAGGGGCCCTCGCCTCCAGTTTGCTCAAGGCAACGAGCGCAGATCTTTCTGGCTCTACAGGTCTACCCGATCGCGTACTGGCCCAGGGCGTCCATATCGAGCTCGCAACCCAGCCCTGGCGCGTCGGGCACGACGGCAAATCCATCGTCGAACTGGATCCCTTCCAAAGTCAGATCATCAACCCGGGTCCACGAGCCCACGAAATCGCTGCCCAGCACGCAATTGCGCGCCGCCGCCGCAGCGTGCAGGTAAGAGAACTCCATGATCCCCAGGTCGTTGCCCGAACCGTGCCAGCAGGGGACGCCGGCGGCGTGCGCGATGGCCGCATTACGCACGAATTGGATCATCCCCCCGCCCAGGTTCAGATAGTCGACGGCCTCGGCTTTGATGGCGTTGATGATATCCTGCGGGTCGCCCAAGTGTAAGGCTACCGGCACGACGCCCTGCTCGCGCAGCAGCCGATACCAGTCGAGATTCCACTTGGCCATAGGATCTTCAAAGACCTTGACCTTACCCCACTTGACCAACTCGCGCGCCATCTCCAAGGCTTCCGTGAAGCGCCAGAAGCGTGTGTTGGGATCGATGGTCAGCTCAAACTCGGGGCCGGCCACCTCCCAAATGGCCCGGCAACGCCTGACCAGCGGCTCATCGCCGGTGCATTTCATCTTCATCCCTTTGAAGCCGCGCTCCACTGCGATCCGGGCGTTGATGGCCGCGTCCTCCGGGGTCTGATGGCCAATCCAGTAGTCGGCGGGCACGCGCTGACGCACCGCACCGCCCAAGAACCAATGGGCTGGTCGCTCATAGTAGCGCCCGAGCAGATCGATGATCGCCATCTCAAAGGCGGCATAGCTGGGCCGCCGGGGGCCAGCTTCGGCCGACTCCCACCAGCGGTTGTAGCCCGTCTCTTCCGAGGGCCTGTCCAATGTGCCCATGGCCGCCGGGAGTTGCTGCAAGGCCAGATCGCGCGGATCGAGACCAACCAACGCCTTGGCCAGGCTCTCTACGTCTTCGCGAGGCACCCCGCGGCCCGTCTCGCCCAGGCCATTGTAGCCGTCATCGGTGTGCATGCGGATGATATGCTTGGGCACCTCGTCCCAGCCTGCTGGGCCATAGGAGGCCGAATGGACGCGCCCAGGGATCGTCGGCACGACGACGGTCCAGATATCGGTGGTGGTGATCTTCACAGTTTCCTCCCAGAGAAAACCCGATGGCCCGCCGGAGATATCCTGCGCGTGCTATCGGGTCTGTTCTTTCTAGTTGCTCTCGGTTCGCATCAGCTTGAATACGATGGCCGTGATGACGATGTTGATCAACCCCAGGAAGAGTGACATGGTGGCGGCATAGCCCATGCGCATGTCGCCATGGATGAACGCTGTGCGGTAGAGGTAGACGCCTGCGGTGAGGGCCGACTCGGCCGGGCCGCCCGATGTGCCCTGGAAGAGCGCCATTGACTCGACCGTGGCGCTGACGACGCCCGACCCCAGCACCAGCACCAGGGTGAACGTCGGCTTGAGCAGCGGCAAGGTGATGTGCAGGAACTGCTTCCAGCCGTTGGCGCCGTCCACCATAGCGGCTTCATAGATCTCGGTATTGATGTTGTAGATGCCGATCAGGAAGAGCAGCGTCCAGTAGCCGAAACGCGACCAGATGGTAGGGATCGTCATGGCGAGGAGCGCCCATTTTGGCGATCCCACCCAGTTCGGGGGATTCGCGACGCCTATGCTCTGGAGCAGCACGTTCAGATAGCCAAACTTAAAGTCATAGAGTTTGGCCCAGACCAGCATGGCCACCGAGGTGGGCAGCACAACCGGCATGTAGGCGATGACGCGGTAGACGGCGGCGGCTTTGGGATTCCTGACCTTGCTGATCATCACGGCGACAAAGACGGACAGGACCACCGTAAAGGGCATGAACATGAGGGTGAACTTGAAGGCGATCCCCAGGCTGCGCCAGAAGGTCTGATCCTTGAACATCTCGACCCAGTTGGCCAGGCCGTTGAACCCGGCCAGGCCGTGCGTCTCGCGCAACAGCCAGCGATAGTCGGAAAAGGCCATATACAGGCCGCGCAGGATCGGCCAGGCCTGAAAGATGAGATACATGATGATAGCCGGAGCGATAAAGAAATAACCCCACAGATTGCCCCAGCCTCCCTGACGGATGTTCAAAATCTCCTGGAGAGCGGCCGAGAGCACCGCGCCCTTGCCCTGGGAACGGACCTCGTCCACCGTCTGTCTCGGAATGTCGGCCATCTTGCCTCCCATGGATACGATCGGTCAATGCATGCGTCTGCGCGCCGCTCGACCGGCAGTTACATCTTGATCACGCCCTCGCTGAGGCCGCGGATGAACCAGCGCTGCATCAGCACAAACACGATGATCACCGGCAGCATGGCGGTCACATAGGCGGCGGCTTCAGTCCCATAGCTGGCCAGCACCATCTGCCCACCGACCTCCTCGGCGGAGGTAAAGTGGGCGCTCCAGCCGCGCAATTTGGTCAC
>JAFGLK010000406.1 GCA_016928125.1 Anaerolineae bacterium | reverse complement strand
GGCCGGCAGATCCGCGCCAGGCATGGCGCACACCTCGACCTCCCACGAGGCGGGCAGCGGCAGTTCCAGCATCGAATCCCCGAAAAAGGCCAACTGCGGAACGCTGACGGTTTGATAGTCCATGATCCCTTCTCTCTAGGCCCATCGAGCTAGCGCCGATCTCGCTCGCCCGCCAGTCGGGCGGCCTGGACCTCACGCGGACTCGAGTTCGGGCGACGAGCCCCTCGCAGGCCGGGGCGCAATTGGGGGCATTATCGCGACCTGACCGCAGCCTGTCAAGGGCCAATGCGCGCTCACCCATGGGGATCGTGGTTGACGTGCACGCGTTGCCTGTGTTAGACTCACACGACATCAGCACTAGAGATGGGAGGAACGACGATGATCTGCATCAAGGCGCCTGGCGCCACACGCACATGGATGGTGTCGTTTCGCATGGGCGACTATATCATCGAGGAACTGCGCGAGCTGTTCAAGGCCGAGGGGGTGGATGCCGCGCTGGTCGTGGCCGGCATCGGCTCGTTCGACATCTGCAAGCTGCACACGATCACCGGCACCACATTGCCCCCCGGAGAACGCTACTTTACGCTCGAGGGACCCATCGAGGTCGGTTCGCTGCAGGGCTCCGTGGCCGGCGGCGAGCCCCACCTGCACGTCGTCGTGGACGATGTGCAGAACGACAAGCAGTACGTCGGCCATCTGGAGGAGGGCTCGCGCTGTCTCTTTCGAGTGGAGCTGGGCGTGATCGTGCTGGACGGCGTCAAGACCGCGCGGCAGCGTGACCCGCAGACTGGCTTGATCGACATCGTCGAGGCGGAGGGCTAGGATGTCCGAGTTGAACGAACTGGACAAACTCAAGCAACTGGCGCCCACCACGCCGGGACGCTTCAGCCTGGAGGGCCGGGCGGCGCTGGTCGTGGGCGGCACGCGCGGGATCGGTCAGGCCATGGCCATGGCGTTGGCGGCGGCTGGCGCCGACGTCTGCATCGTGGGTCGCGGGCCGGCGGGGCTGGAGGACACCGCCCAGGCCATCACGGATATGGGCCGCCAGGGCAGCTACTTTGCCGCCGACGTGACCGATGAGGAACAGGTCGAGGCCATGGTCGATCACATGCTGGAGACCTATGGTCGCATCGACATCCTGGTCAACAGCCAGGGGATCGTGCACCTGCAGCCCAGCGTCGAGTTCGACATGGATGCCTGGCAGCGCGTGATCGACGTGAACCTCAAATCGCTGGTGCTCACCTGCAAGGCGGTGGGCCAGGTCATGCTGGAGCAGGGCAAGGGCAAAATCATCAACATCTCCTCGGTGCGCGGATTTCAGGGGCGCGCTGGCGATCTAGCCTACGCTCCCAGCAAGGGCGCCGTGAACCAGCTCACCCATTCGCTCGCCATCGAGTGGGGGCCATTGGGCATCAACGTCAATGGCATTGCGCCCACCTTCACGCGCACGGCGATGGCCGCGCCATCGCTCAACGATCCCAAGACGCGCAACTGGGTGTTGGGTCGCATCCCCATGAAGCGCACCGCGGAACTGGAGGACTATTTCGGGCCCGTGGTGTTCCTGGCCTCCGATGCCTCCGATATGGTGAACGGCCACGTGTTGCCCGTGGATGGGGGCTGGCTCGCGGCCTAGCGTTCTCGATCCTCCCGGGGGCCCGAGAGCTCCGGGAGGATGACCTCCTGGCCTACGCCGAGAGGCTCCTGAGGGCCTTCGGCTCAGCGTTTCTTGCGGCCGCGGCGGGCTCTGCGGGCCACCTGCTCGCATTCCCCTCGCGTCAGGGCGCGCGACATCAGTCCCTCTTGCAGATTCCGCTCCGCAGCCTGCCCGTCGGGCCGCCGACGTACATAGCGACCTTCGGCATCCATATCCCAGGCCAGCACATTGTCCGCGAGCGCATCGTCCAACACCTGCTTCAGACGAGCCTTGAGGGCCGGGTCTTCCACGGGCACGACCGCCTCGACCCGCTCCTGCAGGTTGCGTCTGCGCCAGTCTGCGCTGCCAAAGTAGACCTTCGGCTCGCCGTTGTTGGCAAACCAGAACAGGCGATCGTGCTCAAGAAAGCGCCCCAGAATGCTGACGAGGCGGATATTGTCGCTAAATCCAGGCAGCCCAGGGCGCAGACAGGAATGCCCACGCACGATCAGATCGACCTTCACGCCCGCCTGCGACGCGCGATAGAGCTCCTGGATGATGCCCACATCGTCCAGCGCGTTCATCTTGGCGATGATGTGGCCCGTGCCGTGCGCCTCATGTGAGGCGACCTCCTCATGAATCAGCCGATAGAAGGCCTCGCGCATATCTCGGGGCGAGACGATCAGTTTGGTGTAGACCTCACCGGGCGAATAGCCCGTCAGATGATGGAACAGGCCCACCAGATCATCGCCGATCGCCGGGTCACAGGTCAGCAGGCCAAGGTCGGTGTAGAGCCGCGCCGTCTTGGGATGATAGTTGCCGGTGCCCACATGGCAATAGGTGCGCAGCGCCTCGCCCTCTCGGCGCACGATCAGCAGGATCTTGGCGTGGGTTTTGAGGCCCACCAGTCCATAGGTGACATGCACCCCGGCATCCTCAAGCATCTTGCCCCATTCGATGTTGTTGGCCTCATCAAAGCGGGCCTTGATCTCGACCAGCACGGCCACCTGCTTGCCGTTGCGCGCCGCCTCCATCAGCGCCTCCACCACGGGCGACTCGTCCGATGTGCGGTAGATCGTCTGCTTGATGGCCAGCACCTGCCTGTCCGCGGAGGCCTCCTCGACCAGACGCTGCACGCTGCCCCCGAAGGAATCGTAGGGGTGATGCACCAGCAGATCTCCCTGGCGCATGATGGCAAAGATGGTCTCTCCCGACCCATCTCTCTCGTTGCTCATCAAACGCATCGGTATCACCGGATCCCAGGGCCTGAATCGATGCATCGGCAGATCCAGGTCGGCAATCTGGTAACACCCCGTGAGATCGAGCAACCCTTCGACTTCATACAGATCATCGGCTTCCAGGCCCAGCTGACCCATGAGAAGCCGCCGCACGTGCCCCGGCATGCCTTTGGCGATCTCTAGGCGCACCACTGGGGCCGAACGCCGATCGCGGAGCTCATCCGAGATGAGCGCCAGCAGATCCTCGGCTTCCTCCTCATCGCGGTTCAGGTCGGCGTTGCGCGTGACGCGAAAAGGGTACACACCGACCACCTCCATGCCGCGAAAGAGCTCGTCGACATGCCGGGCGATGACCTGCTCGACCGGAACCCAACAGACAGCCTCCTTGCCCTCCTGCTCCACCGAAAGCCAGCGCTTGATGCTGGTGGGCACCTTGAGCCGCGCAAAGTGGGTCGCGCCCCGCACCGGATTGCGCACCAGCACGGCCAGCGAAAGGCTGAGGTTGGAGATAAATGGAAACGGCCGCCCAGGATCCACAGCCAGAGGGGTCAGGATCGGGAAGATGTGCGTCTGAAATCGCTCATGCAGCACGGCGCGCTGACGCTGGGTCAGGTCGGCGTAATCACAAACGATCACCCCGGCCTCGTCGCGCAGAGCCGGTTTGAGCATCTTCTCCCAGACCTCGGTCATGGTCTGGTGCATGAGGTGAGCTGTCCTCGCGATGAGGCTCAGTTGCTCTGTCGACGTGCGTCCATCCGACGAGAGGGCGCGCACATCCGCCGCCGCCTGACGCTTGAGCCCGCCGACGCGCTTTTGCGTGAACTCATCCAGGTTGCCAGCCGTGATGGCGACAAAGCGCACGCGTTCGAGCAGAGGCATGCTGGCATCCAGAGCCAACGCCAACACACGCCAGTTGAAATCAATCCAGCTCAGCTCTTGGTTAAAGTAGAGCGCTGGATGATCCAGAGGGGCACCCTCGGGGACAGGGCGCGGGGAAACGGCCTTGGGCAAGGAAAAGGTCCCGAACGTGTGTGTCATCGCATCACGCTCCCTAGCCGTGGGGCCAAACGCATCCGGTTTTGGCCAAGCCGCCACACCCGGCCACGGATAGATCCTCCTGCAGCGCTGCAGGGGCGCATCCCCATTTTACTCCAGGGGCGGCGGAGCGCCAACGCAGCACGCATCCGCCGCCGACTATTCCAGGACGATCTCCTGATGGTACGCCTGGAGTGGCTTGACGCCGCCGTAACCCCCTTGACTGGCCGCAATCCCCTTGGCAGCCGCCAACGCCGCAGCCAGCGTCGTGATGTAAGGCACCTTGTACTTGATCGCCGCCTTGCGGATGTACGAGTCGTCGATCTGGCTACGGCGCCCGATGGGCGTGTTGATCACCAGATGGATGCTCTTGTTGACGATCTCGTCCACGATGTCGGGACGTCCCTCGCCCAGTTTGTGGATCCGCTCGGCGACTACACCGTGCTCCGCCAGGTAGCGTTGGGTGCCCTCCGTCGCGCGGATCTTGAAGCCCAGCGCCTGGAATGCTTCGCCGATCTCGGCCACCTGGCTATTCTTCTCAGCGATGCTGAGCAATACCGTTCCCCGGGTGGGCAGCGGCGGGCTCGCCGCCTCCTCCGCTTTGAAAAAGGCCAGCCCGAACGAATCGGCCAGGCCCAGCACCTCGCCGGTGGAGCGCATCTCGGGGCCCAGCAATGGATCCACCTCAGGGTACATGTTAAAGGGAAACACAGACTCTTTGACGCCATAGTAGGGGATCTTGCGCGGCCGGAGGTCGAGATCGGCCAGCTTCCGGCCGAGCATCAGTTGGGTCGCGATGCGGGCCATGTTCAACCCGCCCACCTTGGACACCAACGGCACCGTGCGCGAGGCGCGCGGGTTCGCCTCCAGCACATACACGACATCGTTCTCGATGGCGTATTGCACATTGATCAACCCGACCACACCCAACTCGCGGGCGACCCGCTCGGTGTAGGCGTAGATCGTATCCAGATGCTTCTGTGGAATCGATACGGGCGGGATCACGCACGCCGAGTCGCCCGAGTGAATGCCCGCCAGCTCGATGTGCTCCATCACGGCGGGCACATAGGCTTGCGTCCCATCCGACAAGGCATCGGCCTCGGTCTCTAGCGCATTCTGCAAAAAGCGGTCGATCAGGATCGGTCGCTCTGGGCTCACATCCACGGCGGCGGCCACATATTCGCACAGCATCTCCTCGTCGCGCACCACCTCCATGGCGCGACCACCCAACACAAAGCTGGGGCGCACCATCACGGGATAGCCGATGCGATCGGCGATGGTCAGCGCTTCCTCCACGGAGCTCGCCATCCCCGACTCGGGCATGGGAATGCCCATGCGCTCCATCATCTTGCGGAACAGATCGCGGTCCTCCGCCAACGCGATCACCTCGGGGGTGGTGCCCAGCACATGCACGCCGGCGTCAGCCAGCTCTTGGGCGATGTTGAGCGGCGTCTGCCCGCCGAACTGCACGATCACCCCCTCCGGACGCTCCTTCTCATAGATGCTGAGCACATCCTCGACCGTAAGGGGCTCAAAGTAGAGCTTGTCCGAGGTATCATAGTCGGTCGAGACCGTCTCGGGGTTGCAGTTCACCATGATGGTCTCATAGCCCTCGTCGCGCAGAGCAAACGCGGCATGGACGCAGCAATAGTCGAACTCGATCCCCTGCCCGATCCGGTTCGGGCCGCCGCCCAGGATCATCACCTTGCGCCGATCGGAGCGCCCGACGGCGTCAGGGGCATTGTACGTGGAGTAGTAGTAGGCGGCATCCTCCACGCCGCTCACCGGTACAGGATGCCAGCCTTGCACCAGGCCCAACGCCTTGCGCTGCTCCCGAATGGCAGGCTCGGTGGAGTCCAACAACAGGGCCAGATATCGGTCCGAGAAGCCATCGCGCTTGGCGCGC
>JAFGLK010000057.1 GCA_016928125.1 Anaerolineae bacterium | reverse complement strand
CAGCTTCTGATAGACGCTCGTGAACAGCCCCTCGCTGCCCGCGGAGATGCCCATGGTGCCCACCATGAGCGAGCCCAGGTGATCGACGACCGCATCAAACAGCTCGCGCGCACCTGCCAGAAGCTCAGCCGAGGTCATCTCGGACAATTCGCAATCTTGCCATTCCCCGACGGCTCGGACGTAGGCTGGACGCCTGACCTCCTGCCACCAGCGCGTACCCGTGCGAACCAGGCTCGGGAACTTGGGCAGGAGCTGGGTCAGCATGCCCCACCACTCGCGAGCCGAGTACGAGACCAGCATGTAGGCATAGCCATTGATGGTGACCATCAGCCCATGGGGCAAGACCCCAGGGGCGTGAAAGTACTCATCGCCCAGCCTGCGGATGCCTTCGCTGAGGGCATCGATGCCCAGGGTAGCAAACAAAGGGCTCAAGGGGCTGGGCATGAGATCCACGATGCTCGCCCGCATGTACTTGCCTTTGGGATCGGGCAGCGGCCACTCTTGCGGCGGAGCCACAGGCGCCTCCGGCAGGGCCGTGATGGGTCGGGCCTGCACGATGGCGAACTCGCCATCGGTGAGCGTCCACTCGATGTCCATGGGCTGCTCGTACAAGCTCTCGATACGGGCGCCCAGACGGGCCAACTCGACGGTAGCCTCGTCGCTCAGCACAGGCGCGTTGCGCAGCGGGGTAGGCACGGGTTGCTCCCGTGTACCGCCGTCCACCCGCACCGTCATGGTCTCCTTCTCCGCCGTCTGGCGCGAGAGCACCCGCAGAGAGCCTTTCTCAACCGTCACCGTGTCGGGGGTGACCAGCCCACCCACGATGGCCTCTCCCAATCCCCAGGCCGCGCTGACGACCATCTCGTCGCGCGCACCGGTCATGGGATTGGCGGTAAAGAGGATGCCCGCAGCCTCGGCAGGCACCAAAAGCTGCACCACCACGGCCACGCTGACCACGTTCTGGTCGATATCGTGCCTCAGTCGGTAGCCGATAGCGCGCCCCGTCCACAGGGAGGCCCAACAACGCTTGACGGCCTCGAGGACGGCCTCGATGCCCTGAATGTTGAGGTAGGTCTCCTGCTGGCCAGCGAAGGAGAGCTCGGGCAGATCCTCGGCGGTGGCCGAGGAACGCACCGCTACAGCCGGGTCGCTGCCCGGCAACTGTCCGTAGGCCCTGGCGATCGCGGCCGCAATCGCCGCTGGCGTCTGCGACGCCGAGAACAGGGCCGCAATGGCACGCGAGGCGCTCTCCAGCGAGTCCGCTCTGTCCGGATCCGCGTCCGCCAGGATGGCCTCCATGCGGGGGCGCAGCTCGCTCTCGGTCACAAAGCGATCATAGGCGGCGGTGGTGACATAGAACGCCTCCGGCACGGGCAACCCCGCCGAGGCGAGCCGCGCAAGCGAGGCGCCTTTTCCGCCCACCGTCGCGAGCGACGCCCGCGCCTCGGTCAACCCCAATGTGTACTCGTGATTCATGGCTCTACCCCCTCATGTGTACTCATACCAGTGCATCCACTGCTCGACCGTGCATCCATGCGCATTACAGACACCACCACCAGCCCCAGATCCCACACCTGACCCAGCGTGCCCCGCAGCGCGGCCTGATCGTCGATAAGGCCGGTCAAGACCGTGAGCGTCGCGCCATCCGTCCCCACCTCGTGGGTGATGGTCAGTGAGTGGAACCAGGCTTGCCAGCGGCTCTCCAAACGCCCGGCCACGGTGATGCGATAGAGTGCGGGCCGATCCAGCGGATGCATTGAATGTGAACCTCCATCCTCGATCTACCCTCAGTGTACAGCATGAGGGCCATGCGGTCATCAGACGAAAGTTTAGGCCGGGGTTTATTCTGGGGAAGGCTTGACGCCTCCGCAGGCATCGCCTATCATGGAGCCGACCTGAGGCGCCGTCCTGTATCGCCTTGGGGTACCATCGCTCTCCTCACCTGACCCGTTCTCTGCTGCAAGAGGCGGCGAGCGGCGGCCAGGCCGTGCCATTGATCCAAGAGGATGTGACATGTCCATGCGATCTCCGTGCGTCTCCGTTCTGTCGGCCGTCCTCATCGTGCCGCTCTTGGCGTTGCTGCTGCCGGTCCCTGCGCCCGCGCAAGCCCAGGTCATGCCCAGCGCTGGGGAGCGTTTGCAGGTAGATGGCGGGAGCGCCGAGATCGTCCGCGATGCCTATGGCGTGCCCCACATCTATGCGTCCACGCAGAGCGCCTTGTTCCACGCTTACGGCTATGCCGTAGCGCAGGATCGGCTCTGGCAACTGGATGTGTATCGCCGCACCGCCCGCGGGACTCTGGCGGAGGTCTTGGGTGACGAGGCCCTGGCTAGCGACCGCCACGAGCGCATCTATGGCTACACCGAGGCCGAATACACCGATCTATTCGCGGGGCTGCCCGTCGAGATACAGGAGATCATCCAGGCCTATCGCGATGGGGTGAATGCCTACATCGCGCGAGTCTTGGCCGACCCCGATCATCTGCTGCCCTGGGAGTACGGGCAACTGGGCTGCGTGCCCGAGCCGTGGGAGGTGATCGACACGCTGGCCGTGGGCCGCTTCATGGCCAACCGTTTTGGGGCCTCAGGGGGACGCGAGATCTACCTGCAGGCCGTGCTCCAGTACCTGCTCGATGCCTATGGAGAGGCTGCCGGGGAAGCCATGTTCGAAGATCTCTTCTGGCTCAACGACCCGGATGCGCCCGTGTCGGCGCCCGAGGTGCACGTGACTACCGCGCCTGCCCCGCGTGAGCCACTCTACCTTCCCGACGTGGCCCGGATCGCGTCGCAGGTCGCCGACCTGGAAGCGTCCGCGCGCGCGGTCTGGGACGCGTATGGGGTGCCGCTCACGTTGGGCAGCTATGCCTGGGCGGTCGCGCCCAGCCGCTCGGCCGATGGGCATGCCTGGCTGTATGGAGGCCCGCAGATGGGCTTTGAGACGCCGGATGTAGTGCACGAGGTGCAGCTCACCGGCGGCGACGGGCTGAACTTCATCGGCGTCGGCTTTGCGGGAGTACCCTTGCCCATGATCGGGCACAATGAGTGGTTGGCCTGGTCCATGACCAGCGGCATGGGCGACAATGGCGACGTCTATGTGGAGACGCTGGACCCAGCCGATCCGGAACGCTACTGGTACGAGGGCGCCTGGACCCCGATGATCACGCGCACCGAGACGATCGAGGTGGCCGGGCGCGCGACCCCGGTGACCGAGATAGTGCGGCGCACCGTCCATGGGCCGGTGATCGCGCTCGACGAGGCCAACGATCTCGCCTACAGCCTGCGACAGGCCCAGTGGATGCAGGAGCAGCGCATGTTCGCGGGGCTGCTGGCGATGCTCAAGGCGCACAATCTGACCGAATTCCAGGTCGGCGTCGCGAGCTTTTGGGTCTCGAACCATATCCTGTATGCGGACCGGGCGGGCCATATCGCCTATTGGCAGGCCGGCAAGATCCCGATCCGACCCGACGGCCGCCACGTGGGGCGACTTCCCTGGCCGGGCGATGGCAGCGCCGAATGGTCCGGCGCCTGGCGTCCCACGCCTCATGTCGTAGACCCGCCGCAGGGGTACCTGGCCAATTGGAACAACAAGGCCTCGCCCGGCTTTGATAACGGGGACGATGTGCGCCTGGGAAAGCAGGATCGCGTGCTGGAGATTCTGGAGCTGTTGGCGGCCGACGACAGCATCACGCGCGAGGCCATGCGCGCCATGGCCATGCGCATTGGCAGCGTCAAGTTGCTCGGCAATGAAACGCGCTATCTGCGCGCCTATCTCCTGGCAGCCGTCGCGGCCGAGGCGCCGGACGATCCACGCCTGCAAGAGGCCGCGAACCGTCTGGCGGCCTGGGACGGGCACGCCGTGGTCGATATCCTGACAGATACACACTTTGTTCCAGAGGAACAGATCTGGAACACCTGGCTGACGAACGCAACATTGGCTGTCTTTGGCGACGAACTGGGCTCTTATTGGGAGGACGCCGACCTGAACACCCTGCTGCACGCCGTCGAGGGTGCGGCTTCGGGCGTGCCACCCTCGCGCAACTACCCGGATCAGATCTTCACAGCCCCCATCGAGGGCACGAACGAGATCCTGGTACAGGCACTTGACGCGACTCTGATCGCCCTGGCCGATCGCTACGGGACGAGCGATATGGACGCCTGGCTGGAGCCACGGCCGATGCTCGAGTATGTGCATACGTTTGGCCTGCCGCTAGGCCAGGCGCCGCTCTCCAATCGGGCCACCTATGCCCAGATCATCGCCCTCAGCGATCCGATCGTCGCGGAGAACGTCCTGCCGCTGGGCCAGAGCGCATTCATCGACCCAGATGGGGTCCCGGATCCCCATTTCGGGGATCAACTCGCTCTGTATGGTGAGTTCCGCTACAAACCGATGCGGCTTACCAAGCGTCAACACACCTGGCTCCCCCTGCTATTCCGTTAGGCAGGGGGCAGACTGGAATCCAGCACGCGTTCAGGCGCCGCAGGGCAGATCCTAAGCTCTCGTGGCTGCACGGCCTGGCGGTGGGCAGGGGAAAATCGGGTTCTGAACCCGCGCTCTGCGGCGGGCACGCCTTCGGCGGCGGCGCACCGGCTGTGAAGGGCATACCGCGGACGGCTTCAGGTTGAGGAAGGAGCAGGGATGATGAGAGGCATCTCGGAACGTTGGCTGATCGTGGGGGTCGTGCTGACGCTGGGTCTGTGGGCGCTCCTGCTGTGGCCGGCCAGTGGGCTGGCGAATGGCCAGGTGGCTCAGATCCCTGGGCGCGAGCTGGCTCCGATCGTGGTGCAGGGCGGGGAGGTGGCTGGGCTCCTTGGGGCGCCGGACGATGCGCTCCGCGTGTATGCCTATCGGGACGGAGAGATGCAGCCGATCCCCCATCAGGTGGATCACGTAACGGCCCAGGGCGAGTACACCTCAACCATGGGCCTCCCGCTGGGCGTGACAGACGAGATCGTTTTCATGGCCGCGGACATGGGCGACATGGCGCCGGTCGAGACCAGTGCCGCCCTACCCATCAGCAACATCTGGTATGAGATCGAGGCAACCGATCCGTTGAGCCCCACGCTCAAAGGCTGGGCCTATCTGGTGCGCTCCAGCGGCCCCGTGGTCACTGTCATCGAGCCGTACGTCGCCTTTGACCCAGAGACGCGCCAGATTCAGACGCGGCGGTATGCCCTGGGCTTTGCCGAGGGCCACGTCGGTTTTGACTTTTTGGCGCTTTTCGACAGCGGTGTGGATATCCTCGACCGCACAAAGATTCGGCTACAGACCGTCTTAGGCCCGGTAACCGAGGATTATATCGGCCCCCAGCCGATCGATCTGATCAAGGCTGGCCCTGTCCGCGTCGTGGCACGGGGCGGCTCGATCATGGGCTACCGCGACATCATCATGCTCCGCCTGCGCTATGAGCTGCCCGCCGGCGTGAATGCCGGACGGGTGACCACCGATTGGAGCAGCGAAGCCATCGGCTCCATCCTGTACAATGAGGTGGCGCCCGAGGGCGTGCTGATCGACGGCCAGCCCGATGCAATGCCGGCGCAGCCGGTGAGCCCCTGGTGGCAGGTCACAGGCCCCACGGGGACGGTGGTGCAGGTAGCTGACCTGAGTGGGGTCGGTGGAACGCTGAGCAACTACTATCGAGATGATGATGCCCTCAATCTGGATGATCCAGGCGACAATCGGGCATACGGCGACACGGGCGTCGTCGCCGTGGGGCCGAATCAGGTCGTCATCCTGCCGATGGGCTGGTGGTTCCTGGCCACGGACGAGCCCAACGTGGGCGCCTGGGTGGCCTTGCAGGCCGCCAATCCTCTTCAGGTAGAGACCAATGTGCAGTGGCGCGGCCATCCGCTCTTCCTGCCTCTGGTGCTGCGCTGAAACGCAGCCACCTGACCGCAGCCGGGCCGGGCGATGGCACGTCATACGGCCTTTGCCCGGCCCACGTGAGCGCGACTGAGCTCAGCGCGCCTCGCGGCGTGTGTTCGCGGCGCAGGCCCACAGCACGGTCTTGATCTGGAAGGGGGTCAGGTCGGGGTGTTTGGCGCGAATCAGCGCCACCAGCCCGGCGATATGTGGCGCGGCAAAGCTGTTGCCCGTGCAGGTAACATAGCGCTTTTCGTTCCAGGCCACGCGCACGTCGATGCCCGGCGCGCCGAACTCCACCGGGGGCGAGGGGTTATAGTAGAAGACGAACGGATCGTGCCCCTCGTGGGCGGCCACCGAGATGACCGAGGAATAGAGCGAGGGATAGCTGGCGGCAAAGACATTGTTCACCGCTGAGACCAGCACCACGTTGGCGAAATAGGCGGCGTCGGCGAGTTCGTGAAAGAGGCCATAGTACTCGTGGCGCGAGGTGCTCAGGCTTAGATTCACCACCTGCATGTCGTGGTCTATGGCCCACTCCAGGCCATTGGCGAACTGCAGGGCGCGCCCCTTCATGTCGCTGCCCAGCACGCGCACGCTGTACAGCTCGGCCTCCGGCGCCAGAGCGTGAACGATGCCCGCACAGGCTGTGCCGTGGCCGGAGACGTCGCGCGGCCGCTCCTCCGGCTCGATGCGCACCTCGTCCTCAGCGCTGGCGTCATACTCCACAACCACGCCGCCATGCACGGCATCGCCGACGGCGGGGTGGTCGTGCTCGATGCCGCTATCCACGACGGCCACCCGCACATCACGGCCAGCGCTATCCCCCCACGCCCAGGCGGGCGTCAAGGCAGCCAGCGGCCCTTCGGCCACCAGCTCGCGCAACGCCTCGGCAGCGAATTGCTCGGACCAGGCCGGCAGATCGGAATCGGCCAAGCAGCTCCTCCTCGCAGGGCCATGTCGCTTGCAGCGCGCGGCCAGCCCTAACGGGCGCGGCCTCGTATCGAGGTGCGGTCTCTCTTTGACCGGGCATAGTCAGCCACTGCGGATAGCATCTGCAGGGCCATGCGGCGCTCCCCTGGCCCCAAGGCGCTGACCGCGCTCAACAGGTCGGCCAGGGCCAACATATCCGTGGCTCGATCGGCGTCGTCGTCTGCGCCCTGGAGGGCGCGCAAGAGCTCGCTTGCGGCCTCTACGGCGCGCGCGTCGCCCTGCTGAGCCATCATCCGCCGCAGGCCCAACACCAGCGCCTCCCCCAGCCGCTCGCTGCGCTGCGCCTGGTCGATGGCCATGGCCGCCTGGCGCGCAAAGAGGGCCAGCAACTCCATGTCCTGCAGACCGAAGGAGGCCGCATCGATCTTATCTAGCACCTCCATCACGCCGATCACGCGCTCGCCCAGTAGGAGCGGCGTGGCCAGAATCGAGCGCGGCACATAGCCGGTGTCCTGGGCGGTGTCGCGGGCAAAGCGCGCGTCACGCTGCACATCCGATACGGCCAGCGGCTGGCCGGTCATGGCCACATAGCCGGCGATGCCCTGGCCCAGCGGGATGCGCATGCCCACCACCGCGTCGCGGCCGACGCCATAGGCCACGCGGAAGGTCAAGGTCCCGGCGTCGGCGTCCACCAGGGCGATGCTGGCCGCCGCGGCGCCAAAGATGCGCGCCGCGGCCTCAACGATGGATTGCAGCAGCGCCTCATCCGAGTGGGGCAGCACAACCCGCCCGGCGGCCTCGATGCCCTGCAGCAGGCACTGCAACCGGGCGCTGAAGAGCTCATCCTGCGGCCCGTTTTCCTGCGCCACCCTCTCGTCGTTCCTTTCTGGCTGGCCCGAGCGTTCGGCATGACCCGAGGGGACTTGACGTTGGCCGTCTCATCCCCTCCTAAGCGGCATCACTGTGGGCACCGGGCTGTGCTAGCGAATGACGTACTGTCCGCTCTCCCGGTCAAATAAGACCCTGAGCCACACGACAGCCCCCGGCTCGCGCACGCTGACCTCAGGCGCGGGCCGAATGACGTGGGCCTGCACCTCGTCCGGCTCGGCCACATGCGCCTCGCTCTCAAAGAACTTTTTCACATGGGCCTGCACCTCATCCGGCTCGGCCACATGCGCCTCGCTCTCAAAGAACTTTTTCACATGAGCCTGCACCTCGTCCGGCTCAGGGACCCGTGCGTCGCTCGCGAACAGCTTCTTCAGGTGGGCCTGCACCTCGTCCGGCTCGCGCACGT
>JAFGLK010000405.1 GCA_016928125.1 Anaerolineae bacterium | reverse complement strand
GCGGCCGATCCCAAGATCTACTATGGCACCGCCTATTTCGCTGAGGTGGCCTACCGCAACGCGCCCATCGTGGCCGGGCACGAGTTCATGGGCCGCGTGGTGGGCTTGGGGCCCGGGGCCGCAGAGAAGCACGGCCTGAAGCTCGGCGATCGAGCCATCGCGGAGAACATCGTGCCCTGCGGGGAGTGCTACTGGTGCAAGCGCGGCCAGTACAACCTCTGCGATCCCCATGCCGTGTTTGGAGTCGTCCAGTACAACGGCGGCTGGGCCAGGCACATGGTCTACCCCAAGGGCGCCATCGTGCACAAGGTGCCCGATAGCATCGCTTGGGCCGATGCGGCCGTCGTTGAGCCGCTGGCCTGCGCCCTGCACGGGGTCAATCGCGCCCAGATCCAGTTCGGCGAGACCGTGGTGGTCATGGGTTGCGGCGCCATCGGCCTGCTGATGGTGCAGGGGGCCAAGCTCAAGCACCCCAAGCAGGTGATCGCCCTGGACCTCAACGACCATCGCCTGGAGGTGGCCCAAGACCTGGGGGCCGATCTGACCATCAACCCGGCCCGGGAGGACGCCGTGGCGCGCGTGCGCTCGGTGACTGAAGATGGGATCGGCTGCGACGTAGTGCTCGAGGTGGCCGGCACCAACAAGAGCGTCCGCTCCGCCATCGACATGCTCCGCCGCGGGGGACGCTTGATGGAGTTCGCTGTGTTTGCCGAGGAGGTGTCCTTCGATTGGTCGGTCATCTCGGACATCAAGGAGCTGACCATCGTCGGCGGTCACCTGGGATTCCATACCTACGCTCCGGCCATCGATTTCCTGTCGCGCGGCCTGATCACCTCGCGCGGGATCGTCACAGAGCCATTCCCCTTGACCGATTTCAAGCACGCGCTGGATGTGTCCAAGGGGGCCAAGGAGGGGGCCATCAAGGTGCTGATGCGGCCCCAATGACGTGGCGACATCGGTCGCGGACGAGGAGGGCAGCATGAACGATCGTCTGGATGGTCAAGTCGCACTGATCACCGGCGCGGCCAGAGGCATTGGCAAAGCCATCGCCGAGTGTTTTGCCGCCCAGGGGGCGGATCTCATCCTCGTGGATATGGCCGACGCCGTGCGCGACGTAGCATGCTCGCTGGAAGGCGGCGGCATCCGTGCCTTGGCCCTCGTATACGACATCACCCAGACGGAGAACGTCGGGCGTCTGGTCGCAGAGGGCCTGGCCACGTTCGGGCGCATCGACATTCTGGTGAACAACGCCGGCATCGTGCGATTGGAGGATGCCGAGAACCTGCCCGAGGCGTACTGGGATGACACCATGGCCATCAATCTCAAGGCGCCCTTTGTCATGTCGCAGCAGGTGGGCCGCCACATGATCCGGCAGGAAGGCGGAAAGATCGTCAACCTGGCCTCTCAGGCGGGCGTGATCGCCCTGGACCGACATGTGGCTTACTGCGCCAGCAAAGCCGGCATTATTGGTATGACCCAGGTGCTGGCGCTCGAGTGGGCCGAGTTCGGCATCCGCGTCAACGCCATCTCGCCGACGGTGGTGCTGACCGAACTGGGCCGTCAGGCCTGGGCCGGCCCGGTGGGCGAGGCGATGAAGGCCAAGATCCCTCTAGGCCGCTTTGCCAGCCCGGAGGAGATCGCCGCCGGGGTGCTGTTCCTGGTCAGCGACGCGGCGAATATGATCACTGGCGCCAACCTGGTCGTCGACGGCGGATACACGATCCAGTGAGCAGCACTTGTCATGAGTTTCAGGGCCCGACCGTCTTGAGGAAGGAGTCGCGCTGTGCAACGCATCATCAATGATCCAGACCAAGTCGTAGACGACATGCTGGCGGGCTTCGTCGAGGCTCATAGCGATCTCGTTTCGGCGACCGACAACCCGCGGGTGCTCAAGTACAAGGCCGCACCCATCTCGGGCAAGGTGGGGATCGTCACTGGCGGAGGGTCGGGCCACAAGCCCGCCTTCATCGGCTACCTTGGCCGCAACATGGTGGATGCGGTGGCCGTAGGCGAGATCTTTACCTCGCCTGGTGTGCGCGCCTTTGTAGATGCCTTTCACGCGGCCGATGGCGGGCGCGGCGTGGCCTGCCTGTACGGAAACTATGCCGGCGACAACATGAACGTGCGCATGGCCATGCAGATGGTCGCGCGCCAGGGCCTGGAGGTCAAGACCGTCGTGGCCAACGACGATGTGGCCTCCGCGCCCAAGGATCAGCGCGAGAAGCGTCGGGGCGTGGCCGGCGAGGTGTTGATGTGGAAAATCGGGGGTGCCAAGGCAGCCCTCGGGGGAAGCCTCGACGAGGTGATTGCCGCGGCGCAGAAAGCGATCGACCACTGCCGTAGCCTGGGCGTGGGGCTTACGCCCTGCACGATTCCAGCCGTGGGCAAGCCCAACTTTTCCATCGCCGAGGGCAAGATGGAGGTGGGTATCGGCCACCATGGCGAGCCGGGCATGGCCGTCAGGGATCTGGCCACCGCCGACGAGATCGCCGAAATGATGTTGGAACCCATTCTGGCTGATCTGCCTTTTGCCGCCGGCGACGACGTGGTGGCGCTGGTCTCCGGCCTGGGGGCCACGCCCGTGATGGAGCTCTACATCCTGTACAGCCGGGTGGCGGAACTGCTGAAAGATGCAGGCATGCGCGTGCATCGTTCGTATGTGGGCAACTATTTCACCTCGCTCGAGATGATGGGGGCCACGCTGACCCTCATGAAGCTGGACGACGAGTTGAAGCAGCTCGTCGATCTGGAGGCCGAATCGATGGGCCTGACGCAATTCGGGAGGTGAGCGTGCAGCATTTCCTCAGTAGCGATGGCCCCAAGATCGTGGGGGCGCTGATCCAGACCATTCAGGAGCAGCGTGCCTATCTCAGCGAGTTGGACGGCGCCATCGGCGACGGCGATCACGGCATCAACATGAGCAAAGGCCTCACCCTGGCTGGGGAGCAACTGGGCGCGGCCAATTACAGCCTGAGCGAGGCCCTGGATACGCTCGGCATGACCCTGATGATGGAAGTGGGCGGTGCCATGGGCCCCCTGTACGGCACCTTTTTCGTCGAGATGGCCTCCGCCTGCCAGGGCCATGAGGAGATCGACGCGCGCCTCTTTGGGACGATGCTTCAAGCCGCTCGCGATGCGGTGGGGAGCCTGGGGAACGCCCAGGTGGGCGACAAAACCCTGATGGACACGCTTATCCCGGCCGTGGAGGCCTACCACGAGGCGCTGGATCGGGGCGCTCGCTTCAGCGAGGCGCTCGATGCAATGAGTCTGGCGGCCGAGAGGGGCAAGGACTCGACGCGCGATCTGGTCGCCCAGTTGGGACGCGCCAGCCGCCTGGGCGAGCGCTCTCGGGGCCACCTGGATGCGGGCGCCACCTCCTGCTGGCTGATTCTGCACGCCATGGCCGAGGCGATCCGGCCGTTGCTCGTCGCCTGACGCGTCTCGCGCAGGGCCGGTCTCACTCTAGGGGGTTTAGCCCAGCGCCTCCCGGGCGAGACGCTGGGCGCTTGTGCTGCGGATCAGCCGGCGGCAGCCCGGCGCGGGCCTGACGTCAGAGCCTCAGCGGCGAGAGGGCCTAAGGGATGCCCCCGACTCGTGCGCGGATAGCCCTGATGCGGTCGGCGAGGCCTGGGAGAGCTCGGGCGGACACACCTTGGCGGGCACCCCCAAGAGGATCGGGATCGAGGCCTGCCCCTGCACAGGCGAGGTGGGATGGAGCTGCACGTCGTCCAGGTAGACCCAGGTGGGGTATCTGTCGTCATGCCGATTCCAGACGCTGAACATGACCCGGATCTCCTGGCCCGCATAGCGACTCAAGTATAACCTACCTACGCGCCAGCGCGAGTCTTCCAACCCTTCCCGCCACCTTTTGTCGTCCTGCATAAGGTCCTCATCAAAGCCGCAATAGTCCCAGCGGTTCCCATCCGGGCGTGTCTTGGTCACCTCGCGCCCGGCGCTGTCGAGCACGCTCACCTCGAATGTGTCGATATAGTCGAACCAGGAATTGCCCCTGTCATCGTACAGCTTGCCATAGGCCACATCGTAGGTGAGAATGCGATAGCGATAGGTCAACATCAGCCCGCCGCCGCACGCGGCTTGAGGCAGCCCGATGCGCTGCCAAAGGCTGGCCTTGCCCTCCGGTAAGCCCTCAGGCAAACCCGAATCGTCTTCGTACCACTCAGCGCCAACCACCGCCATCCAGCCCGGAGCGCCGGTATGCGTGGTGGTAAACGCACGCGTGACCCGAAGCTCGTCCTCCTGGATCATATTCCAGTCGCCGTCCAGAGCGCGGTCGAACCCGCCATCCACCAGCGCGTCACAATACACATAGTTCGCCTCGGCATCGGCTGGCCACTCGGCCACGTGCCCGGCCATATCCGTGGCGCGCGCCCGGAAGAACTGGAAATACCCGGGCTGCAGGCCTGTAAAGGTCTCCGCTCCCTGGCCTCCCTCGGACACTGTGCGCCAGTGACTCCAGCTTGCGCAGCCCCGCTTCGTCTCAATGACCAGGTTCTCCACGCCAGAGGCCGCGTCCACGGCGTTCCAGCCGACCGTCACCGTGGCCGTGTCGCGGGGCACATAGTCTGTGGCGAGCTCGAGCGCACAGTTGGGCGACGTCAAGTCGAGCTTGATCGTCGCCGTCTGGATGGGCTCACCCTGCCCGGCCTTGTCCACCGAGTAGTACTCGAGCGTGTGGGCGCCCTCCTCATCGAGCACCAGATCGCCCTGCCAGAGGACGGCGGGCGAGCCATCCAGGCGGTAGTAGGTCGCCGCGACGCCTGAGAGGGCATCCGTCGCCTGGGCGCGGACGGTGACGGTCGAGATATACCAACCGTTCTGGCCCTCCGTTCCCATGCTCTGAATGATCGTGTGGGGACCTGTGCCATCGTAGCGCAGCGTCACCGAGACCGCTGTGGTGTGGGCCACATTCCCGGCGCGATCGCCCAACCAGATGAAGAGCGGCGTCTCTCCCTCCTGAGCCAGCTCGATGTCCGACAACATCGCCTGCGGGCCGAGTTCCTGGAACCCGTCATAGTCCTCATTCGACCCGGGCGCCGCAGCGTACTTGTAGTAGGCTTTGCCCACCCCCGAAGCATCGCTCGGATTGGTCCACGTCACGTCGAACAGACCGTCCTCGCTCCAGCCGGCAGGATCCACGGCAGGTCCTATCGGGCTGCCGGGCGCTTGTGAATCGATACGTATCACGGGCGTCTCTTCGGTGAGACTGGCGTTGTCCGCCAGGTCGGTGGCCCGGAAGAACACCCTCTGACGTTCGTCCTCCTCGCTCAGCACGATGAGCTTCTCGGCCGGGCTTGTCGCCGCCGGGAGGGTGTGCGTCTGCCAGTCGCCCGCCTCGATGCGATAGTGGATCCGGCTCACGCCGCTGAGGCCGTCTTCGCATCTCACGGTGACGCTCACAGGGCCGGTGTAGAACAAATCATACTGACTCAAGGGACCATCCAGGTCCGCGGAGCAAGTGGGCGCTGTGGCGTCGAGCGTGACCGAGAAGATGGCAGACTCGGAAAGGTGCCCCAGATGGTCCTCCGCGTGGTAGGCCAAGCGGTAGAGACCATCCTGCCAGGACGTCGGCAGGGTGACGCTGATCTCCTGGCCCGCGTTGGCCGTCCAGCTGCCATCCGGCAGCAGACGGTAGGCCGTGGAGGCCACGCCCGATCCTGCATCGCTGGCCGTGAAGGTGACGGTGACGGGTGGCTGAACGAATTGGCCGGGCTTGTCGGCCTCGGCCGTGACGATGGGAGCTTCCTGGTCGATCCGAATGATCTCACTCTGAACGGCCTCCCAGTTGCCAGCCGCGTCTCGGGCCCGGTACTCCAAGTTGTAGATCCCGCTCTCGGTAATGAC
Organism: Anaerolineae bacterium; assembly: GCA_016928125.1. Next base: position 2,781 of record JAFGLK010000405.1, on the reverse strand, counting down.
TAGCTCGGTCCCCTCCAGCCAGGGCCCGAGATCGAGTCGGTAGAACACGATCGCCTCACCTGAGGCGTCGTCCTCCGCGCTGAATGTGGCCGTGACCACGTGGCCATACCAGCCATCCATGGGGGGGCTGGCAGAGGTGAGGCTGAGCGTGGTCGTCGGAGGCTGCCTGTCGATCTGGACAAGGAAAGACCGGACCGGCTCCCAGTTGCCGGCCACATCGAGGGAGTGGTACTCGTAGGTGTCCGTCGCGTCCGCGACAAAAGCAGTTCCCAGCTGCCACAAGCCCTCGCCGCCCCTTCGCCAGCGCGTTTCTGCGATGCCAGAGGGGCCCACATCCTGCGCGATCAGCGCTACGTCCACGCTGTCGCTATACCAGCCCGCGGCAGGCAGAGGCGGGGTCAATGTGTGGCTTGTGCTGGGGGGCGAGGCATCCACGCGCAGCGGATAGATCGGCGAGAGTTCCTCAGTCCTGCCCAGATCTATGACCTGGAACTGCATGAGGTTACGTTGGCCGTCATCGTCAGGCAGGGCGCTCAAGCTGACCGTAAAGTGGAGCGTGGAAGCGATGGGCGCATGGGTCTGGGTGATCGGGCGCCAGACGCTCCAGGTCAGACCGGCATCGGTCGAGTAGATGTACTCGGCGGTAGTGTCATCCAGACCATTCGAGTCGGTGACCACCAGGGTGATGGTGACCGGCCTGGTGAGCCAGGGCAGCGAGTCGGCCGGAGGCCACTCGGCCGGCGTCTTCTTAAGGGGCAGGGCGCCACTCGCCACAGCGTTCCTGGGTTGCGCGTTCACATCCAGGGCGATCAGGGCGCAAAAGCAGACCAAGCACAGGAGAAGGAGCAGCATGGGCGCGATGCGAATCCTGGCTTCACCATACGGTCGACGCAGATCTGCAGAATCGGAAAACGATCTCGAGAACATACTGCCCCCTCTTGAGCGAAATGTCAGCCTGAGGCTGTTCTCTCTACAAGACGGACAGACGGCCCCGACGTTACGGGTGTTCTGAGGCTCTTCCCAAGATGCTAAGACGATCGTGTGAGTTGGCTCTCGTGCAATGTGTCACGCGCCTACGCTTGCAGACCTCAAGCCAAGGTGAGGCCATATGCGGCTTGCCTCGCGTGCGCGGCAGGCTTGTGATATAATGTGCCCATTGAGGGGGCCCGGGGGAGTGGAATGTGAGCACGCGACGCCTCTACTGGGAAGATGCCTACCTGCGCGAGTTTGACGCCACCGTTGTTGCCGTTTCCTCCTGGGACGGGCGGCCTGCGGCTGAACTCGATCGAACCGCGTTCTACCCGACGTCCGGCGGCCAGCCCCACGATCTTGGCACGCTTGGTGCTGCGGCCGTGCACGATGTCATCGAGGATGGCGATCGCATCCTCCACGTCCTGGCCAAGCCGCTTGCTCTGGGGCCGGTGCGCGGCCGCATCGCTTGGCCGCGACGCTTTGATCACATGCAGCAGCACACCGGCCAGCACATTCTATCTCAGGCCTTTGAGCAACTCCTGGGCGCGCAGACGGTCTCCTTTCATCTGGGTGACGAGAGCTGCACCATTGACATAACCCTGTCCGAGTGCGACCCACAACAACTCGCCCAGGTTGAGGACCTGGCCAATCGCATCGTCATGGAGAATCGGGCGGTGGCGATCTGTGAAGAGGATGGCGACGAAGGGGTTGGTCTCCGCAAGCAACCCGATCTAGCGCCGGGCGAACGCTTGCGCGTGGTGTCGGTCGGGGATTTCGATCGCTGTGCCTGCTGCGGCACCCATGTGCACTCCACTGGGGAGATCGGGCTGATACATCTTCGGCGTTGTGAGCGACAGAAGGGCAATAGCCGGATCGAGTTCCTCTGCGGCCATCGCGCAGTGCGCGATTTCCGCCTCCGCGACGAGGCGCTCCAGAGCATCGCGCGGCGCCTGAGCGTGGGGTTGGGCGAGGTCGACGGGGCACTGGCCCGTCTCGAGGAGGCAGAGGCCGCGGCCCGACACGAGGCGGAGCATCTGCGCAAACGGCTGCTGGAGAGCGCGTGGCCGCAACTGCTGGCGCAGGCCGAGGATCTCAATGGGGCTCGGGTGGTCTGCCAGCTGTTGCAGGATGTAGATTCCCCGGGCATGCGCTACATCGCCCAGCGCCTGGTAGAGCGGCCGGGCGTCGTGGCCCTGCTGGGCGTCGCCCATCCGGCGCCGCAGCTCTGTTTTGCGCGTTCGGAGGAGCTGGTCTTCGACATGGGCGTGCTGTTGAGAGAAAGCATAGAGCCGTATGGCGGGCGCGGCGGCGGTCGCCCCCATGTGGCCCAGGGCGGTGGCGTGCGTGAGGAGGACCTTGAACAGGTGCTGGCCAGGGCGATCGCGCTGGTCGGCAGAGCAGGAAACTAGAGCGGGAGGCGGGCGTGCTCGAGCGATTGGCGGATGGCGTCTACTACCACACAGGCTATAGCGGGGGCAACATCGGCGCGGTGATCACGGCGCGCGGGGCCGTGTTGATCGACACTCCGATGCTGCCTCCCGATGCGCGCCAGTGGCGGCAGGTGATCGCACAACAGGGCGCCGAAGAGATCTATGGCATCATCAATACCGACTACCATCCTGAGCACATACTCGGCAACGCCACCTTTATGCCAACGCGCGTCTTTGGGCATGGGCTGTCCGCCAAGCCCCTGCTCAAGTTCCGCAACTCTGGACTGGAGCAGCTGAGCAACCAGTATCGCGATACGAGTCCAACCCTAGCCGACGAGATCATGCACCTCGACATCCATGATCCCGAGATCATGGTGGC
>JAFGLK010000404.1 GCA_016928125.1 Anaerolineae bacterium | reverse complement strand
GAAGGCCGGATCTGCCCGCAGCGTCAGCCGTCGCAGGGGCCCCAGAGCCTGGACATCCGCCGTGACCTTGCGCACGACCTCCGCAAAGCGGTGGCCCTCAGAGGCGGAGACCCATGAGAACTGCACGCGTCCCGGCTCGATCCCCACATAGCTCAGGTAGCGCTGCAACAGGGCAAAGCGGCGCCGCGCATAATAGTTGCCTTCCATATAGTGACAATCGCCTGGATGGCAGCCCGAGACCAACACCCCGTCCGCTCCCTGGCGCAGCGCCTCGACGATGAAAATGGGGTTGACGCGCCCAGAGCAGGGCACGCGCAGAATCCTTAAGTTGGGCGGATACTGGACGCGGGACGTCCCGGCGAGATCGGCACCAGCGTAGGAGCACCAATTGCACAGAAAGGCCAGGATCTTGGGCTGCCATGCGCCCGCCTCTGCGTTCGCTTGCGTCACTGCGCTTACCTCTTGGGCCTCGCCCATCGCCTCTCGTCCCCTACTCGGCCATCAGGGCCGTGATCTGGGCCATGATCTGAACGTCGTGGAACCCGTCGAGCGTGATGCAGCCCGAGCGGCAGGCGGCCGTACACAGGCCGCAGCCTTTACAGAGCGCCGGATTCACCTCGGCGACATCGCGCCAGACGCGCCGCAGTACCTCTTTGCTGGTGATCTGGATGGCCGCGTAGGGGCAGATAGCCTCACAGTCGCCGCAGGCTACGCAACAGAGCGGGTCCACATGCGCCACCGAACCCGGCGAGGTGAGTTGCTCCTGCGACAGCACCGTGCAGGCGCGCGAGACGGCCGCCTTGGCCTGAGCGATCGCCTCGTCGATGAACTTGGGGCTATGGGCCAGCCCGGCCAGATAGACCCCTTCGGTGGCGAACTCGACCGGGCGCAGCTTCATGTGCGCCTCGAGGAAGAAATGCTCGGCGTTGAGCGGCACCTTGAACAGGGCGGCCAGATCCTGGGCGTCGCCATGGGGCGCGATGCCCACGCTCAAGGCCAGCAGGTCCGGCTCCAGCGTCACCTGCTCGCCGATCACCGGGTCATGGATGCGCACCTGCAGACGCCCGTCTATCCGCTCGACCTCCGGCGGGCCGGCGTGGCCAGGCTCCGGCTCCAGGTCATAGTGCATAAAGATCACGCCCAATTGACGGGCGCGTCGGTAGAAACGCTCGCGCAGGCCATAGCTGCGGATATCCCGATACAGGATGTAGACCTCGGTCTCGGGGTGGCGCTCCTTCAGGACGATGGCATTCTTGAGCGCCTGAGAGCAGCAGACTCGGCTGCAATACGGCTGCTCGGGCGTGCGCGACTCGACGCACTGGATCATCACCACGCTGGCGGGGCGATCGCTGGGGAGCGTCAAGGTGTCGTCGGCCAGAGCCTCCTCCAGCTCACGCTGGGTTAGCACGCGTTCGTCCTGCCCGTAGAGATAGGCCGTGGTGGGCCGCTCGTGCGCTCCGCTGGCGATGATCACCACCCCATGCTCCATCTCGAGCTCCTCAGGGCCGCTGCCATGGCACTGCTGCCTCAGCGTGCTCTTGAAGTTGCCTACAAAGCCATCCACGTGCACCAGGGCGGTGTGGGTATGTACGCTGATCAACGGGTGGGCCTGCACGGCCTCGATCAGCCCGGCGAGCATCTCGCCCACGTCCTCGCCCGCCAACGTCCGACGAATATGGCGCGCGTTGCCGCCCAGCTGCGGCTCGCGCTCGACCAGGTGCACAGGGTAGCCCTGCCCGGCCATCTCGAGGGCCGCGGTCAGGCCGGTGACGCCGCCGCCCACCACCAGCGCGCTGTGCGTGATTGGCAGGGGCTGGCCGTAGAGCGGCCGATGCTCCACCACACGGCTGACCGCCATACGCACCAGGTCCTTGGCCTTTTCCGTGGCCTGCTCGGGCTGGTTCATGTGCACCCACGAGCACTGGTCGCGGATGTTGGCCAGTTCGAACAGATAGGGATTCAGCCCGCTCTCGCGGATCGTCTCTTGAAAGAGCGCCTCATGGGTGCGGGGCGAGCAGGAGGAGACCACCACACGGTTGATGCCGTGCTCCTCGATGACATCCTTGATCGCCTCTTGGGTATCTTGCGAGCAGGTGAACAGATTTCGGCCCGTGTAAACCACATAGGGCAGCCGTTTGGCGTACTCTTGCACGGCCTCCACGTCCACCGTGCCGGCGATGTTGAGGCCGCAGTGACACACAAACACGCCCACTCGCGGCGCCACGCCCGAGACGTCGATCTCGGGTGGATACTCCTTGGCGCGGGTCAGGCTGGCGCGGGCTGGTGCGAGCAGCTTGCCCACCTCAGCCGCGGCGGCGCTGGCCTGGATCACGGTCTCGGGGATATCTTTGGGGCCACTGGCGGCGCCGCAGACATAGACCCCCTCGCGCGAGGTGCACAGGGGGGCGAACTCGGGCGTGTGGCAAAAGCCCTCCGGAGTGTGGCGCAGGCCCAGGCGCTCGATCAAGGTCCGCGTGCCCGTCGAAGGCTCCAGCCCCACCGACAGCACCACCATGTCGTAGAGCTCGCTCAGATGCTGCTCATCATCAGTCTGATAGAGCACCCGCAACTGGCCATCGGGGCCGTCCTCCACCTTGGCCACCCGCGCGCGCACGAAACGCACCCCGTGTTCATCACGGGCGCGCTCGTAATACTTGTCGAAATCCTTGCCAAAGGCGCGCATCTCCATATAGTAAATGCTCGTCTCCAGGCCAGGCACATGCTCCTGGGCGATGACCGCCTCTTTGATGGCATACATGCAGCAAACCGACGAGCAGTAGCCCTGGCCGCACTGCTCGTCGCGCGAGCCGACGCACTGCAGGAAGGCGATGCGGCGCGGCGTGCGTCCGTCCGACGGTCGCGCCACGTGCCCTTCATACGGGCCGGAGGCCGAGAGGATGCGCTCGAATTCGATGCTGGTCACCACGTCCTTGTAACGGCTATAGCCCAGCTCGTATCTGACTCGCGGGTCGAATTCGTCGAACCCGGTGGCCAGGATGATGGCGCCCACCTCGATATCGCTGTAACGGCTTTCCAGGCGATGGTCGATGGCGCCGGGCTCGCAGGCGTCGAGGCAGCGATAGCACTCGGCGCAGACGCCGCAAGCCAGGCAGCGGCGCGCCTCGGCGATGGCCTGCTTCTCGGTCAGGCCCAGCGCCGTCTCGGCAAAGCTCTGCAGACGCTCCTCCACAGGAAGCTCCGCCATCTGCGCCCGCGGGCGGAGCTCCACCTCGCCATCGGCGAGGCTGGCGGCCACCTCATCGCGCCCCAGCGACACCACCTCCTCGGGCGCGATGCGCGGCAGAAATTGGGCTTCCTCGCCGGTCAGGTAGCGATGGATCGACTCCGCCGCGCGGTGCCCCATGCCGATCGCCTCGATGGCGCTGCGCGGCCCGGTGGCCGCGTCGCCGGCCGCAAAGACCCCGGGGGCGGAAGTGACCAACGTCTCTTTATCGTAAGCGACACTCCCAAGGCGCGTCACATCCACCGCGCCGCCGCAGAAACCGAGATCGGGCAATTGGCCGATGGCCAGGATCACCGCGTCGGCCTCCACCTCGAACTCCGAGCCCTCGACCGGTATCGGGCGGGGGCGCCCGCTGGCGTCGGGCTCGCCCAGGCGCATGCGCAACAGCTCGACGCCGCGCACCTGTCCATCTCGCCCCAGGATACGCACCGGGTTGGTGAGCTCATGGAGCTCGACGCCCTCGGCCTCGGCCTCCTCGATCTCAAAGGCGTAGGCGGGCATCTCGCTGCGCGAACGCCGATAGACCAGCGTGACCTCCGCCCCAAGGCGACGGGCGCAGCGCGCCGCGTCGACGGCGGTGTTGCCGCCGCCCACGACGACCACCTGCCGGCCCAGCGCAGGGCGCTCGCCGGCGTTGACGCGCCGCAAAAAGTCGATGGCCGACTGAACTCCGTCCAGCTCCTCGCCTTCGATGCGCAGCGCCGTGGCTCTGTGGGCGCCCACGCTGAGCAACACCGCGTCGTACTCGCCTCGCAGCGCATTCAGGTCACGCACCGGGCTGTTGGTGCGAATCTCCACCCCCAGATCGGCGATGCGCTGGATTTCCGCATCGAGCACCGCCTGAGGCAGGCGATAATCGGGGATGCCATAACGCAACATGCCGCCGGCCTTGGGCAAGGCCTCGTGCACCGTGACGCCGTACCCCAGCCGCGCCAGGTCGTGAGCCGCGGTCAATCCGCACGGCCCGGCCCCCACGATGGCCACACGCTCGGGGCGCGTGACCGGCACACGCTCCACCCGGCGGTCGCCATGTTCCGCCGCCCAGTCGGCCATGAAGCGCTTGAGCGCGGCGATGGCGACCGGGCCATCGCCGGCCATTTGACGGCTGCACGCGGTCTCGCAGGGGTGATAGCACACGCGGCCGCAGACCGAGGTGAACGGATTGGCCTCGCGGCTCACCGCCAGCGCCTCAGCATATTGCCCTTGGGCGATCAGGGCCACATAGCCCTGGGCGCTGGTGCCCGCCGGACAAGCCGCCCGACAGGGCGCCGTGCCGCGTTTGTCGATGGCCATGATGTTGGGCACCGCTTGAGGGTAGGGCCGATAGATCGCCTTGCGCCTGCCCAACCCCTCATCGAACTCGCTGGGCACCTCCACGGGACACACCGTCACACACTCGCCGCAGCCCGTGCAGGTCTCCGCCTGCACAAAGCGTGGCTTGTGCCGCACCCGCACCTGAAAATGCCCGGCCTGGCCCGAGACCGACTCGAGTGCGGACCAGGTCATCAGCTCGATGTTCAGATGGCGCGCGCACTCGACCACCTTGGGTGAGAGGATGCACATGGAGCAGTCGTTGGTGGGAAAAGTCTTATCGAGCTGGGCCATAGCGCCGCCGATGGCGGGCGCGCTCTCCAGCAGGTAGACCTTGTAGCCCGAATCGGCCAGATCGAGGGCCGCCTGAATGCCGGCGATGCCCGCCCCAACCACCAGGGCGGCCCCTACGATCCCCTTGTCGTTCTGCGAATCCATCACCACGTCTCTCCAAACTGCGCTGATCTCGCGCTCGGGCTGACTGCCATCACCTGCGGCTCCCTCACACATGAGCCTCGGCGATCTTGTCGTGTACCGTCTGCGCCGCCGATGCGATGGGCGTCGGCCCTGGTTCTTTGCGGCTCGCGAGGGCGGCCTCGATCAGGTCCACCCGGATTTCGTGGGCCAGTCGGTCGACGTTGCGCACCCGCTGCAGGAACTCGGCCGAGAAATAGCCCTCCGCCACGGCCATCTCGCGCAGGGCGCGCATCACGTCGCCGAATTTCACGTTCTGCGGGCAGTACACCGAGCAAGCATAGCAGGTCTCACAGTACCACAGCAGCTCGCTGGAAAGCACCGCCTCGCGCTGGCCAAGCAACACCTGGCGGATGATCTTGCGCGGGCTGTAGCGCGGATCGACCTCCGTCACCGGGCAGCCGGCGGTGCACGTGCCGCACGAGAAGCAGGCCTTGAGCTGCTCCCCGCCCGGGTGAGCCGTCACATCGTATTTGAAATTGGGGTCGTATGCCCTGCGCTCACTGACCATGCCTTTGCCCTTTCGTGCCGGATCGCTACGGCTGAACGACGTCTACTTCGGGCCGGGGAAGCAGCCCGGCCATCTCGACAATCGACTTGACGGCGATCTCCCACTCGACGGCCATGATGTGCACGCCGTGCACACCCTCGATCTCGGCGAGCTCCTGGATCATCTCGGCGCACAGCTTGCGCCCCTCGGCCCGGGCCTCCCGGCCCCTGCCCGCGGCCTCGATGCGCTTAATGATCGGCTCTGGCACCGAGAGACCGGGCACGCTGCGGTTGATATAGCGTGCGGCGCCCGCTGACTTGAGCGGCATCACCCCCGCCAGGATATGCACCTTCTCGTGCAGCCCCTGATCCACCACCCGCTTCATCCATTCCCTGAAACGCGACAGGTCAAAGATGCACTGGGTCTGGATGAAATCGACGCCGGCCGCCACCTTTTTGGCCAGCCGAATCACCCGCAGCTCAAATGGATCACCAAAGGGATTGGCCGCGCCGCCGATATAGAGCGGCATGGCCCCATCCACCGGCTCGCCGCCCAGCGTCACGCCGCGATCGCGCAGGCCCGCCGCCATCTGGATCAACTGCGGCGAATCGAGGTCAAACACGTTCTTGGCCGTGGGATGGTCGCCAAAGACCTGGTGATCGCCAGTGAGGCAGAGCAGGTTGCGAATCCCCAGGGCCACGGCCCCAAAGATCTCTGACTGCTGAGCCAGGCGGTTGCGATCGCGGCAGGTGAGCTGCATGACCGGCTCCAGGCCGCGCTGCACCAGCAGTGCGCACGCCGCCAGGCTGCTCAGGCGCACGATGGCTGTCTGGTTGTCGGTCACATTGATGGCGTCGCACACGCCAGTCAGGTGGCCGAGCTTCTCCTCGACTACGGTCAGGTTCGGGCCTCTAGGGGGACCCAACTCGGCCGTGACAGCAAAGGTCCCCGACTCGAGGATGCGTTCGAGTTTGCTGCCAGACTTCATACCCGCATATCCTTGCGAATGATCCTGCGCGGCCCACCGTCGCGTCCCGTGGACCAGTCTTTGGGGGGCTCGATGTCCAGTAGACGGTCCAACTGCCCGATGCGCGACAGGCGATCATAAATCAACTGCCAGGCGCAATCCAGGTTCTCAGGATCGACCTCGCAGCGCCCCTCTGCCGAGCCGCCGCAGGGCCCATTGAGCAGGCTCTTGGAGCAGCGCGCAATCGGGCAGACCCCGCCGAACTTGTCCAGGACGCAGTCGCCGCACCCGGCGCAGCGCTCCGCCCAGATGCCCTGGGCCTCGGGCCGCCCCATGAAGCTGGTGTTCAACCCTGGATACACGACCACTGAGGGGAACTGCTCCGCCAGGGTCTGCACCCCGACGCCGCAGGCCATCGAGAGAACGATGTCGTGCGTAGCGATGTCGTCCGCCACGTCGCGATTGAACTCTTCCTCGCACTGACGTTCCACGCAGCGCTCGGTGATCACCATCTGAGGCCGGGTCTCGCGCAGGGCCAGGCGCAGCATCGAGGCCATGACAGCCACCTCTTTCTCGCCCCCGGCCAGACACACGGCCACGCAGCTATTGCAGCCCACGATCAGCAAGCGCTGGGCACTCGCCACGTTCTTCACGATCTCGCTTATCGGTTTGCGTTCGCCAACGATCATCTCGCGCCTCGCGGTTGCGTCATGTCCCGTAGAGAACCTCTGCGTCTAGCCCTGGGCGCCGGTCTCAGACCTGAGCCACCGGGCGATATCCGCGCCCATGCTGGGCGCTACTTGTTGGAAAATCAGGCGTGAGCCCGAGATGCCCACCTCCTCGAGGAGTTCGCGGACTGCCTCGACCCGCGCCTTGGCCCAACGGCTCCCATCCAGCGAGTGGCAAGCGCCCGTCTGACAGGTCAACACCAGCACCCGCTCGGCGCGCGCCTCAAAGGCCCGCAGGATGTGCAACTCGTCCAGCGCCCCACCACAGGGGATATCCACCCACTCCACCGAGTTGGGCAACAGCCACCCCGAGCGCTCCAGCTCGGCGCGCGCCGCGCCGCCCGAATGAGTACAGCTCAAGACCACCGTTCTGCCGTCCAATGGTTCCAAATCCTTTGCCATGCGCCGTCGGCCTCTACTGGACGCTCATCCAGGCCGGATAGGCCTGGCCGATCAGCTCGATGGCCCGCGCCGGGCAGTTGGTCACGCACTGGCCGCAGCCCTGGCACGCCAGATCCATAACGCGCGCCGCGATAACGCCCTCGTAAGGAACGACCTCCACCGCCGCATGCGGGCAGGTGCGCAGACACGTGAGACAGCGAATGCATTTCTCCGCCTCGACGTGGGCGATGACCTCCTCAGGAGCCAGGCGACCGTCCCCGATCAGGGCATCGACCTGAGCCACGGCCTGCAACGCGTCGGCCCTGAGTTCGTCCGGGGTGGCATCTACATGGCAACGCCCGGCCAGGAACACACCCCGGCGGCTCGACAGGCCAGGCCGGTCCAGGTGGATGTTGAGCTCCTCCAGGTAGCCATCCTCGGCCGGGCGCAACCCCAGCGCCTCGGCCAATTCGGCCGTGTCCGCTCGGGGCTGTATCGCCTCCGGCAGCACCAACAGATCATAGCTCTGGGCGCCCTCTTCATAGAACAGAGCTACCTCCTCGGCCTGCGGCTGGAGCTGTAGCGCGCCGTAGCGGGCAAAGACGATCCCCTCACGGCGCATCTCCAGCGTGAGATGCTCCAGACCGGGCGTGTCCACCGAGAGCTCTCGGTAAAAGACCGTCACCTCGCAGCCCCATTCCCCAAAGACGCGCCGCGCCCAGTGAAGCGCCTCGAAGGTCATCTCGCGCGAGACGTCCCGCTTCAGGCCCAGGACCAACGCCACCCGCCGCGTGCGCAGGCGCATCCGGTCCGCCGCGGCGCTGGTGCGCAGCCTCTCATTCTCCAGGCGCCGCTGGAGCTGTTCCAGAGAGATCACACCGGCGCTGGGCGTCAGTCCATAGCTGTCGCCCGGGAAGAAGCGCGCATTGCCTGCGGCCACGATCACCGCCGAGGTCTCCACGCTGAACCCAGAGTCATCGCGTCCCAAGCGGGCCACAAAGCTGCCCGCTGCGCCATCGAGATGCGCCAGGAGAGCGTCACGATGGACCGCTAGCCCAGGACGCTCCGGTTCGGAATCCGCGACGGCGCCCCCGTCCTCCAGCAGGACCCAGTCCACCGCGTATCCCAATTCCAGCAGCGCAGCCACGGCGCACCCCGCCTCAGGCGTGGCGCCCAACACCATGACCTTTCTGGCGATGGGGACGGCCTGGGTCATCGGAACCGCTCCTGCAAATAGGCGTAGCAGCGCTGGGCGACAATCTGGGCGTGAGCCACCGACTCGGCCATCGAGCGTGGCGCCTGACAGCAGCCGGCCACGAACAGCCCTGGTACGATCGTCTCGCCCGAACCCTCCTTCGAAGCAAAGAATCCATAGTCGTCGAGGTTGATGCCAAATTGGTCAGCCACGGCGCGCGCTTCGGCGCGCGGTTGAATGCCGGTGGAGAGCACGACCAGGTCAAAGTCAGCCTGCCGAAAGCTGTTGGCCAGGATATCGTCATAGAGAAAGGTCACCCGCGCGGGATCCTCCGTCGAGCGTCGGATCACGGCTGGCAGGCCCGCCACAAACTGGATTCCCGCATCGCTGACCTTCCGCCACGTCTCGCGGAAATCGCGGCCCGCGAACTGGATGTCCATCTTGAAGACGGTAATCTCCAGATCAGGCTGGCGAGCCTTGAGGAGCCGCGCCAGCCGCAGAGCGTAGCGACAGCACACCTGCGAGCAATAGCCCCGCCCGGCCTGCTCGTCGCGCGAGCCCACACACTGCACAAAGGCCACTCGGCGCAGCCCGAGCCCGTCAAAGGCCCCCTGGCCCTCCGCCACCAGCCGCCTCTCGACCTCTTCGCCCGTGATGACGGCCGGCAGGAGGCTCAGGCCATAGGGCCCTTTGGTATGCGCATCCACATGGTCGAACCCTGTGGCCAGAATGAGGGTATCGCAAGAGAGGCGTTCCGAGGGATCTCGTGAGGAACGCAGGTGAAGGTCGAAACGACCATCAGGCCTGGGAGTCATCCTTTGGACGGTGGTACTCGTCCGCACCTGGATGCCAGGGTGCTCACTGACCGCGGTGAGGCGCGGCGCCAGCAGGCAGCCGCCGCACGTCTGGCAGACCCCGTCGATGGCCTTGCAGCATACCGTTCTGGCGCGCCCGCCGAGCGCGCTATCGCGCTCCACAAGGGTCACGGCGATCCTTCGCTGGGCCAGGTTGAGCGCGGCGGTCAGGCCAGCGATGCCGCCGCCCACCACGACCGCGTTGTGTGCTTGCATGCAGCCTCGTCCGTGTTGTGTCGAGATGATGGTCGCCGCGCACAACGCAGCGGCGCGCCAGGCAACGCCCCTATTATAGCCAGCGGGGGGGAGGCGTCAATTCTTGACCTTTTCGCGTGAGATTCCAGTGGCTCGCCGTGAGCGCCAAACTCGAGCCTGCGTGGGCTGAAATCGCTACTTTCTGGGCAGCAACCTCAGATGCGCCTCGGCCTGCGCCTCGACCTCGGCCCGCGCCCAGAGCGTGGGGTGATACTGCACCGTACGCCAAGGATCGATCAGGTCGTCATAGTGGCGATGCACAGGATGGCCGCTCTGACCCGTGGTGTGCATCATGCGCGAGTTCGACAGCTCCCCCAGATCGATGATCTGGCGCATCGAAGGCACCGAGTTGACCGCAAAAGGGCTGGTGAGCTTCCAACTGGTGGCATTGAGGATTCCCGTGCCCCCGCCCGCGGCCACCGGACCGCGGTTGAAAATGCCCTCGATCAGACCGATGCCGCATCCCCCCAGAGTCTGGTTGGCGAACGTGGCGGTATGCACGCTGCCCCAGGCCCAGCGCTCAGGACGCTTCCCTAGCTCGCGTCTGGCATCGCTATAGCCATCGGCCAGCGCGCTGGCCAGGATCTCCTCGCGGGTCTCTCGCTCTGGCGTGCGGATGTCATCCCACCAGCCATCCTCACGATCCTGGAGCAGATGATACACGATGCCCTGGGCGTGGCTGTGGCCCGGCCAGAGCTCCTCGGGCAGTTGATCGCCGAACGTGCGCCGCACCAGGGCCATCCAGAAGTAGCCGTAGAGCGTGCCCTCGGGGCTGTCCATGTGCATCTGCCCATCCCAGGCGAGCAGGCGGTCTCGCGCCGCCAGCAATTCGGGGTCCTCCAACGGGATGCCTCCCAGATACGAGATGACCTCTATCGCGGAGACGCTCTGATCGTCGCCCTGAATACGGGCGACCTCCTCTATGGTGAGATCGTCGTCAGCCGCCTCGAGCAGCTCTACAATCCGGCTCGCGCGATAGCCCTTGTCCACATCGGCAACGTAGGAAAGCAGATAGGGGTATTCGGCGCCGACCACCGGCTGGTTGGCGGTAGCGACATATCCCTGCTTGGGATTGTAGGCCCGTGGCAGATCGTCATAGGGCACATAGCCGACCCACTCGTAGGCATCCGTCCAGCCGGGCACAGGCAGCGACCCGTCGCCCCGGGCGCGGATGGGCACCTTGCCCGGCATCTGGTAGCCGATGTTGCCCGCCACATCGGCGTAGACAAAGCTCTGCGAGGGCGCATCGAAGGCCGTCAGCGCCTCGCGGAACTCGGCATAGTTCTGAGCCAATCCGAGGCGCAACATGGCCTGGATCGCTGTGCTGGGCTCCAGCGCCACCCAACGCAAGGCCAGGGCCGTGACGTTGGGCGTCCGGCTGGTCACATCCACCT
>JAFGLK010000403.1 GCA_016928125.1 Anaerolineae bacterium | reverse complement strand
GACTTGCGTAACCGGCTCATCGAGGGGGATCTGATCGTGCAGGCCGGATCGGGAGATGACCTCGTCCTGGCGGCCAGAGAGATGGCGGCGCAGGGTGCCCGCGTTGAGGCGCTGGATCGCGATCTCTTTCATGTCCATGTGCCCGCGCCCGAGCTGGTCACGGCGCACATCCCGGGCATGCTGTCACAGGACTGGGACCGCGCCCGCTCCGTGCTGGCGCAGGCCGCCGAAACCCTGGTGGGCATGCCTTACGACGTCGAGGCCGAGCTGCGACAGTCGGTCGACGAGTTTCGCGCCCGAATGGGCGTCGGGCGGCGCTTGCGGGAAGCGTTGTTCGCCTCGTTGACGGCGCTACCGCCCGTGCTCGGCGTGACCTATACCCTGCTGACCGCCAATCCGGTCGCGGGCGCGGGTATGTGGATCCAGCTGGAGGGCATCCTCGGATTGAACGACCTCTGGGCGCTGGTCTCAATACCGGCCTCGGCCGGGCTGAGCGAGCAGGACCGGCGACAGCTAGAAGAGATGATTGCACCGGTGTTCAAGGTCTGGCTCGCTCGGCGCACCGAAGCCATGGGCCGGCTGTTCCGGGAGACCGTGTATGCGCCGCTGGCGGACAGCCTGGAGGCTATCCCTGCTGAACATGACGAACGCCTGGCCGCTCTGGAGGGCGCATTGCAGCGGCTGTCGGGAGGAGAGCTATGAGCGATCGCTGGCATGGCCTGGAGATAGAGCGCGCGACGATGGCGCGCGCTGCGACACTGGCTCGTCTGAACGGCGAACTGGACGATCTGGAGGCGTTGCTGGATCGTCTGCCTCTGTGGGAGCCAGCGCGCGAGTTGCGCGCCGAATCCGGATGGGTCCGCGGCCAGTTGGAGCGCCTCGCCGAGGCCTGGGATCGCCGGTTGGTGGTGGCGATTGTCGGACCTTCGGGCTCGGGGAAATCGACGCTGCTCAATGCTCTGGCCGGGCGCACACTGTCGGCGACCGGTCTGGAGCGGCCGACGACGCGGCAGGTCGTAGCCTTTGTGCCGTCGGACGACGATGCCCGCTGGCTCGAGCAGTTGCTGGGAGAGGAGAACATTCAGGTAAGTGTGGCACGGGATGCCCCTGGTCTGGCACATCTGATCCTGCTGGATACGCCTGATACCAACACCGTGCCCGAGAATCAGGCACTCCTGGAGCGCACGCTCGAGCATGTGGATCTGGTGCTGGCGGTCTTTGACGCCGGTAACCCGCAACTCCTGGACAATCTGGCTTTTCTGGCGCCGGCCATGCGCCGTCTGCCTCAGGATGCGATCGTGCCGGTGCTCAACCGGGTGGATCGGGTGACCGAGGTGGCGCTGGACCGTGAGCTCACGCCGGATCTTCAGACAGCATTACTCAGTGAGTGGGGGGTGCAGCCAGGCCGTGTGTACCATGTTTCCGGGCGGGCCGCGCTGGAGGGGGCAGGTGTCATCGAGGATGAACACCCGCTGCACCGGCGCAACGAGTTTGCCGAGCTTCAGAGTCGGGTGCTGGGAGCCCTCAATCGGGCCGGTGAGGCCGCCTCCCGTCGCGGCGCGCACGCCGAGCGCCTGGTGGCGCTGCTGCGCGAGGACGTTGCCAGCCGCATCGACGAGACCGGCGCGCGCGCTGAGGCGCGAACCCGACTGAACGAACTGAACGCGCGCTCGCAACAGGCCATGGCGGACGAGGTGCTGGACGCCCTGGATGGTCGCCGATCCTTTTCCATGGCGGAGGAGCTCTATGAGCGCCTCGCTCGCCAGTGGTGGGGGCCGGTCGGTTGGCTCGTGGCGGTGTGGGCGCTGGCGTTGCGACTGATCGGCTGGCTGCGCGGGGCGGCGCACCGCGGCGGCCGCAGCGTGAGCGATCTCTCGGGCGCGAATGCCAACGTGCGCGAGACGCTGATCGCTGCACAGGCTTCTCTGTATGCGGTCTCCTGGCCACCGCTCGGTGATCTGCTGGTGCAGATCGGCTTTAGCCCGCAGGTGCGACATGCTGAGCAGTGGCGGGCGCATGCCGAGGCCGTCGCCAGTGCGATGATGGCCGGTGGCGAGACCGCTATTGATCAAGTACTGGATCTGCTGGCGCGACGGCTCAGCCTCTGGCTCTGGCAAGCGTTGCTGAATCTGCCTCTCATCGGACTGGTGGCCTGGGTGGGATATCGCGCCGTCGGGGGGCTCTTTAGCGAGAGCTACCTGGGCGGGGACTTTATTCAGCAGGCGGGAATCGCTGTGGCGGTCCTGTGGATCGCTGCCTTTATCATCCTTCAGCTCGCTGTTGGCATGGCGCTGCGGCGTCCTTTGCGCCGGGCGCTCGGTCGGGCGTTGGGCGAGGCGATCTCTGAGGGGCAGGGCGAGCTGATTGAGCAACTGGATGCCCTTGAGGCTCTGGCGCAGACTGGTCGCCGGCGTCGCGGCGACCAGTAAGATCTGTTTACATTCGAGAGGGGGGTGGCTTGAACCGCCCCCCTCTCGTACGGTTCTCCTTCGGCCTATTCAGCGATCGTATCGCCCATGATAGGCGGTGCCTTCGGGGCCACATCCCTGGGCAGAGTACCCCTCTCCGAGCGCTGGTCTGCATCCGGACGGATATAGTCCAGCTGTCGCACGTGGGGTGACAGCAGCGCCCACAGCGGGCCAACCGTGCATACCACGGCAGCAAAAAGATACCACGAGCGAAGCCCAAAGCGCTCGACGACCGGTGCCGAGATCGCCAGGCCAATCGGCGTTGCCAGCATCACCAGGCTGGAAACGGCGGAGTTGACCCGTCCCTGCATCTCTGGCGCAATGGCGCCCTGAAGCAACGCAATGATCGTGCCGTTCCCGATGGCGTTAAAGACGCCAAAGATGAGCCAGGATGCGACCAGGATCCAGAGCGCGGCCGAGGGAGCCAACGCCATCCCAAAACCTGCGACGCCTGCCAGCAGGAACCCGCCAAAGGATTGCACGACACGGCTCCTGGATCTGTGGCCCCAGAGGCTGAGGGCGACACCGCCAAGGATGAGGCCGGCCCCCTGGGCAGACTCGACAATGCTTAGCTCCGTGGCGCCGCCGCCAAAGACGTTGCGCACATAAAGCGGCAGAAGTGTCCAGGTGGGCGCGCCCGCAAAGTTCATGGCCACCGCCATGACGATAACGGCGACGACTCCCGGCAGCCCCCAGATGTAGCGCAACCCCTCTGCCAGATCACGCCATACTGTCGTTGCCCGCACGCTGATGGCCCTTACGGGCTCGGGAATGTGGACAAAGAGCAGAGGGACGATCGCGATGATAGCGGTGATCACATCCACAAACATGACCTGGTCCAGCTTCATCACCGCCAGCGCGAGGGCACCGAGAGGTGGCCCGACGATCTCTATGGCCCCCGCCAGCGTCTGGTTCAGCCCATGTACTCGGGGCAGTTGCTCACGAGGCACCAGCATCGTCACGGCGGCCTGGGTGGCCGGCCGGTGAAAGATGTCACCGAAAGCACGGGCGATCATGATCACGTACACGTGCCAGATCTCAAGGTTGCCGCTCCAGAACAGCCAGGCGAGCAGCAGCGAGAGCAAGGCGATGACCCCGTCGGAGAGGATCATCGTCATGCGCCGGTTCCAGCGATCCACGTAGGCGCCGGCCAGTGGCCCCAGCACGATCTGCGGAATCAGCGAAAGCGCCGAGGCACTGGCCAGAACTGCAGCCGAGCCCGTCAGGTCGGTGAGCCACCACACCAGGGCAAAGCGGGCTATGGCGCTTCCGACCCGCGACAAGACCAGGCCTCCAAAGATCAGGGAGAAAGTGCGTCCCCAACCTCCGGAGGCCTGGACATGATTTGTGGCCTTACTCCTCGTCATCGGCCGGTTTGGGACCAAAGATATCGCCCAGAGAGCTAAGGTCTACATCGATGTTAATGTCCAGACCCTTGAGTATGTCACTCAGTGGTCCTGTGGGATTCATGTTTGTATGGTCGGTCTTTAGCCCATCGGTCTTGGCGCCCTTTAGATTGGCGACCATCAGGTTACAGTGCGACAGTTGCGCGTGGCGCAGATCCGCCTCTGAGAGATTCGCCGCCTGCAGGTTGACGTGGTCGAGTTTGGCACCCTGCAGATCGGCGCCTGTCAGACGTGCGGCCTGCAGATTGGTGTGCGAGAGTGCATTCTCGGTCATGATCGCGCCGGTCAGGTTGGCGGCTTGCAGGTTTGTGTGGTCGAGTGACGCTCCCCGCAGGTCCACCTCGGTCAGGTAGGCCGCCTGCATATTGGCGTGGTCGAGATTAGCCTCTGCCAGTACGGCCCGTCCAAGCCGAGCGGCCTGCATGCTGGTATGCTCAAGATTCTGCCCTCGCAGATTCAGGCCCTCAAGGTTGGCCGCCTGCATGTTGGCGCGGTTCAGCTTGATGCCCGCGATACGGCACCCTCGGAGGTCGGAAGCCTGCAGGTTGGCGCGCTCCAGGTTGGCATCGGTCAGGTCGGCATCGTTAAAGTGCGCTACCTGAGCGTTAACGCGGGCCATGTAGGCCTTGACCAGCCTGGCCCCGTGCAACGCCGCCGCCTGGAGATTGGTGCGCTCCATGTTGGCGCCAGTGAGATCGGCCTCGCGCAGGTTGGCGCGTATCAGGCTGGCGCCGCGCAGATTGGCACCCCGCAGGTTAGCGCCTTGGAGATTGGCCGAGCGCATATCGACGCCGCGCAGGTCCTGCCCGGAAAGATCGGCGCCCCGCAGGTCTGCGTTACGATAGCTGCGGCCAAACTGCGGCTGCTCCTCGTCCAGTGTGAAGGGTTCACCCTCTTGCGCCGCCTCACGCGCCGAGGCTCGGCCCGATTCAGAACGCCGGGCGGCATCTTCGTCTAGTGAAAAAGGTTCCGGGCCATGCGGAGTGGGTGGCGTCTCCGCTTCCCGCACGAAAGGGGACGCAGTGTCACCCTCTGACCGCGGCGCTCCTTCGGACAGAATCGTCGTGGGACGGCCCTCTGCCGGTGCAGGTGGAGTCTCGTCCAGGCGCTGAGTGCCCGTGCCGGCGACGCCGGCCGCCTCGCGCGACTCTTGCTCTAGTGCGGCTAACAAACGGTTGGCCTCGGTAACCGTCACCTTGCCGGCTGCCACGAGATTCAGAATCTCCAGCTGTTCAGCGGCAAAGTCGCGCTTTATGTTTTGCTCCGTCATTTCTCTCTACTCCTTACCAAGCTCTGCCAGGCGGCGCACGGCATCTGCGGCCTGGAGCTTGCCTTCCTGAACTTGCTGAAGAATGGACTGTCGGGCATGGGCCGCACTGTCGGATTCGGCGGCCTCCTGCTCGGTCTCAGACGACTCAAGCCCGAGTGCTTCGATCGCCTG
>JAFGLK010000056.1 GCA_016928125.1 Anaerolineae bacterium | reverse complement strand
CTTCGGGGCGGTGACCTGGATCACAGCGCGGTCGAGGACCTCTCCATGCCACCAGGCCTGCATGCGCTGCTCGGCAGGCTGCCAATCCTCCTTGTAGATCAGCTCCATGGTCAAGGTCTCCTCTGGCGGGCCTAGCTGTGACGGGGGGCCTGACGAGCGCTATTCGGCGTACACCACCTCGAGGTATTCCGGGCAGACGCCTTCTCCGATCACCTGCTCACAGTTGGACGCTGCCAGCTTGTCCAGGTAAAAGGTGCAGTGCTCGTGCTCGCGCAGGTAGCTGGCTGGGATCCAGCCGGAGACTGGGCCCAGGAGGGCAATGGCGATGGCCTGAGCCTTGCTCAGGCCGGTGGCCATCAACACGATCTCCTTGCTGTTGTCGAGCACGGTCGAGATGCCGACGCTCAACGCCTCCGTGGGCACTTGGTCGTGGCTTTCGAAAAAGCGGGCATTGGCTTCGATGGTGTCCAGGGTCAGCTTGACCTTGCGCGTCTTGGACTCACGGGAGGAGCCCGGCTCGTTGAAGGCGATGTGCTCGTTTCGGCCAATGCCCAGCACCCACAGGTCAATGCCCAGCGACTCGATCAACCGCTCATAGCGGGCGCATTCCTGGTTTACGTCGCGGGTCAGGCCGTTGGGCATGTGGGTTTGGTGCACGGGGATGTTGACAAAGTCGAACAGGTTGCGCATCATAAAGTAGCGATAGCTCTGCGCGTGGTTGGGCGGCAGTCCTACGTACTCGTCCAGGTTGAAGGTGTGCACCGCCGAAAAGTCGATCTCACCCGCATAGAACGCGGCGATCAGATAGCCGTAGAGAGGCAGGGGCGTCTCGCCAGTGGGTAAGCCCAAGACGTAGCGATCGGACTTCGCCAGGGTGCGCTGCATAGACTCGATGACCTGCCTGCTGGCCTGGTAGCCGACTTCGTCGGGGTTCTTGCAGATGACGACACGCAGCATCGTTTGACTCCTTTGTCCAGCGGACCACCATGCCGAGCGCTTGATGCACCGGCCGTCATCAAGCGCTCGCATGGAAGCGCGTTCTGTTCAGAGGCCGTGGCGGCCGCGGACGCTAGGAGAGCGCAGCCTGCAGGGCCTCCAGCTCCGGGTCGCCCGGGCCAAGGGGCAGCGAGATCTGGCCCCGCTGCACGGCCGAGCGACACATGGCCATCATGATCTCAAAGCCTTTGAACGCACTCTCGCCGTTGCAGGGGTGAACCTGGGCCGGGTCGTCGAGCCAGTCGGCGATCTGCTGGACATAGGGCGGCATATCGTGGGCATAGTCCATGTTGCCAGAGCCCGAGATCACGCCGTTCGAGTCGCGGGTAATGGCTCGCCAACCTCCCCCGGTGAGCACTTCGGCAAACCCTTCGGTCCCCTGCGCGCCCACACGAGCCTTGCGCCACCAGTAGTCCACCTCTGGCACGTCGGGTGCCCCTTCGCCGCACTCGACGATGCCTCGCACGCCGTTCTCGAACTGGATGAGCCCGGCGATGTAATCGGGCGAGGGGTGGTTATCCGAGAACTTGGCCACGCCCGCCGCCTGGCCCACGACCCATTCCGCTTCGGCGTTGTCGTTGTACCACCGTACATAGTCGATCAGGTGGGTCATCATGTGCAGCATCCAGCCGCTGGCGTGCCCGTAGATGGTGTGCACCCGCCCGATGGCCCCGCTGGCGACGATCTCTTTGACCTTCTTGTAGTGATCGCCGTAGCGGTGCTGATGGCTGACGACAGACTTGCAGCCCGCATCGCGCAGCAGCTTCATAATCTGCAGCGCCTCGTTGGTGGAGGTGGCCATGGGCTTTTCGTAGGCGATGAGCTGCACCCCGGCCTGCACTCCAGCGCGGACAAACTCCAAGCGCAGGTTGGGCAGCGTGCAAAAGACAAAGACGTCGGGCCTGGTGTCGGCCAGCATCTGCGCGGCGTCGGGGTTGGTATAGGAGACGCCATAGGTCTCGGCCGCGTCGGCCAACCGTTCTGGGGCGATGTCGCACAGGCCTACCAGCTCAAAGCGGGGATTGGCGGCAAAGGCGTCGGCGTGGTGGGTGCCTCGCTTGCCCAGCCCGGCAATGGCGACGGTGTAGGTCTTGCTCATCTCGCTCATTTGCCCTCCCATGCACGCACGCGATCGATCACGTACGCGATCTCATCCGGCAGCAGCTCGGGGAACATGGGCAAGGAGATGACGCTGGCGGCCGACTTTTCGGTGAGCGGCAGCGAGACGTTCAGGTCGGCAGGCTTGCCCCAGGGATAGCCTTCCTGTTGGTGAATGGCGATCGGGTAGTGGGTCTTGGCGTCAACGCCGGCGCCGTTGAGGTACTTGAGCATCTCGTCACGGCGGTCGGTCTCGATGACGTACAGGTGGTAGACGTGGCGATAGCCCGGCACCTCGTAGGGCAGCTTGAGGCCGGTGTCCTTGAGCCCCTGGGTGTAGAGGGCGGCGATGGCGCGGCGGCGATCGCTCCACTCGTCGACCTTTTTCAGCTTGACGCTGAGGATGCCGGCGTGCAGGTCATCGAGGCGGCTGTTGTAACCCATGCTATGGTAGGAGCGCTTGAGCGAGCCGTGGTTGCGCAGGGCGCGGATGCGGTCGACGATGTCATCGCGGTTGGTGAGGACGGCCCCGCTGTCGCCAAAGGCGCCCAGGTTCTTTTGGATGATAAAGCTGGTGCACACCGCATCGCTGTGCTCGCCAATGGCGAAACCGTCGCCCGCCGCGCCAACGGCCTGGGCACAGTCCTCGATCACCAGCAGGTTGTGGCGCTTGGCGACCTCGGCGATGGCCGGCATGTCGGCCACCTGGCCGTAGAGGTGGACGGGCACGATGGCCTTGGTCTTGTCGGTAATGGCGGCCTCGATCTTGGTGACGTCGATGTTGCACGTCTTGGGCTCGATCTCGACAAAGACCGCCTTGGCGCCGACGAACCAGATCGCCTCCGCCGTGGCAAAGAAGGTGTTGGCGACGGTGATCACCTCGTCTCCCGGCCCGATGCCCAGCGCCAGGAACGAAAGCCACAGCGCATCAGTGCCCGAGTTGCAGCCAATGGCGTGTTTCAGGCCACAGTAGGCGGCCAACTCTTGCTCAAAGCGGGCCAGCGTGGGGCCCATGACGTACTCTCCACTTTCCAGGACCTCGAGGATGGCGGCGTCGATCTCGGATTTCAGATCGTGATACTGCCTGACATGTCCATAGAAGCCAACCTTCATCAGTATACCTCCTATTTCAGTATGTACCGGCTTGGTGGACGCAGAGCTGGCGCTATTGTACCCCCAAGGTG
>JAFGLK010000402.1 GCA_016928125.1 Anaerolineae bacterium | reverse complement strand
CAGGCATCGGGGCGAAGACGCACCGGCTGAGGACGTAGCGCATACGCCAGGAGACCGATGGCTGTGAGCGCGCTCACGACCCAGCCCAACCACAGATAGAATGGTCGGCGATAGCGGAAAAGCGCGTGCCCCGCGCGGGCATTCACAAAGACGCCGACATAGTTCCCGTTCAAACGCAACAAGGGCTGACGCGCGTCGTTCACATACGCGCGCCAGTGCGGGTACCAGGTTTCGCTGATCATCAGCAGAAACGGGCCCTCTCCCTCGAAGCGGATCCAGATCTCGGTCGCTTTGGGTCGTGCCATGGCCAACGTCACGTCGGGGGGGCGCACAGTGGGCCAAGCCTGGGGAGAGTCCGCCGCAAAAGACTGGAGCGGTTGCCCCTGCCCCAGCAGCCCATCCACGTCCTCTTTTGGCGCCTCGACCAGCGCATAGCCTCGCGCCAAGAACCATGGCAGGCTCTCAAGAAGCTTCTTATCCTCCCAGGTGATAGCATAGGCGCCTCTTGCATAGGCATGGGCGTAGGGCCAGACTTGGGCATTCTCGAACAGAGCGATGTGCTGGTCGCGGCGCGTCACGCGCCATGGCCCCCTCGCCGGCAACCCGGTTAGGGCCTGCTCGTACCGCGCCGGCCACAGAGGCAGTACCAGATAGCGCACGTTAGCCAGATCGAGAATGCTCTGCGGAACAACCGGCAGCTTTCCCTCCTCGATGTATCCCTGGAGAGCCTGTCCGTAAAAGAGGGCGGCGCGGTGAGGCGCGTATCGCCAGTGATATTCGTTCGCGCTGATGGTGGGGCGTCGATTGTAGCGGATGGCATACGAGGTGTCGGTATAGCGCCGACCGGGGCGATCGGGCTGCGGGGGCACCCAATAGCGCTCCTCTCCAGGTCCCGCATCAAGCCACAGGTGAGCCTCTATCTCGTCCTTCTCGAGGTACTGATACACTGCCCCATAGGCCTGCGTCGCGGGCCAAAAGTCGATCAGGACCAAGGCCATGATCCCCAGGCCAACGGCCAACTGGCCGATCGTTGAGGCGCGCCAGTCCATGCCCAGGATCTGGCCCAGCCGATCGACGCCCAGCCCCGCCAACGCGGCCAGAGCCAGGGATGCTGGCCACACATAGTGCAACGCATTTTGAAGCGGTTGGGATATCCAAGGGATGCGCCCAAGCAAGAGGTGGACCAGGTTCAAAGGGATCGTGGGCCCTGCCGAGAGCAACATGGCCACCCCGAGAACGCCCACGAGGGGCAATGTGTTGGGCCAGTGGCGTATTCGCAACAGACCCACGACTCCCAGGAGACAGGGGACAACCCCCAGATACCAGGTCATGTTAGGGAAAGCGCCCAAGCCCCAAGCCATGGGCCCAAAGCCTGGAGCCCATCTCTGACCGAGGACTTTCGCCCAGAGTCCGAGAGGCACAGGCCCACGGCCCGAGATCGGCAGGCCCTCAGAGCCCGGCTGCCTCCAGAGCAGGTGCCGCTCGATGAGCCCTGGAAGCAGATGAAACAGACTCAGAGCGACGACGAGCAGGGCGGTCACAGGGATCACCAGGGCGAGCATACGTAGGCGAGTTCTGCCAGGAGAAGATGTCCAGGCCAAGCTCATGAGGCCAGAAGCAGGTTGGCGAACTCTCTGGCGCGCGGCCTGTGCTCCACAGAGCTCGCGCAAAGCGATGTATAGCGCCAGGATTGGCAGCAATAGGGCGAGCCACTCCGCGTCAATGATCACGATCCAGGCGAGCGTCAGGGCCCAAACGATGACAGAGCGCCAGCCATGGCGAAGCGGCTGGTGTATCCGCTCGTAAGCCCAAAAGGTCCAGGGTAGCGCAGCCCAGACACAGGCCACAGCCATCGACTCGGCGGTGAGCATGATGCGTGCGGGAAAAAACGCAAATATCGCCGCCGCGGCCACGGCCGCTGCTGATGATCCTCCCGTTCCCGTGCCGGCATCAGTGGCTGATGTGCTTGAGAGGCGCCGTAGATACAGGTACATCCCGAGCCCGGATAGGCAGATGGCCAGCCACTGCATCCACCTGAAGATCGTCTCAGGCGAGATGCCCAGGAGGTGTGATAGCGCGGCGAGCGGAAGGAATAGGGGATATGAACGGCTGATAGCAGTGGACACGCCTGAAAGCAGATAAGGATTCCAGCCCCGCAGCCCATCCCCTTGAGCCCAAAGCCGCCTCAGCATCCAGAGGTAGCCGATCTCGATTTGGCTCTCTCCGCGTGGACTTAGGGGCAGGCCCGATCCCAACCAGCGATACATGAAAAGGGCCGTGAGCGGGACAAGGATCACCCAAAAGGGCCTTCGACTACGGCTGGCGGCCGAGAATCTGCTGGGTAGAGCGGCCA
The DNA here is from genome assembly GCA_016928125.1 of Anaerolineae bacterium. The sequence continues at coordinate 4,434 of JAFGLK010000402.1, read as the reverse complement.
TGGGCCTTGATCCCCTCTGAATATCTTCCCCAATCTCTGGCGGAGGCGGCGATCGCATCGACGAGTCTTGCGGAACGCGTGCCGCATGGTATCATCTGGCAGGGTCTGTGTCAATGTGTGCGCGCATGAGGTGCAAATCACCGTGAATAGATTGTCATCGAAGGGTCTGGAGCCTTTCATCACAGCTTCATCTTGAAAAAGTAAGCTGTCGTATGGTCGGAGGATGGTCGTTGAGCACGAATGCACACCCTTCCATCACAGTGATCATCCCGGTCTACAACGGGGCCAGGACCCTGGCGGGCTGCCTGGATGCCATCTATGCCTCAGAGTACGCGCCCTGTGAAGTGATCGTGGTGGACGACCGTTCCACCGACAACACGCTGGGGGTCGCCTCTGGCTATCCCTGTCGTATGGTCAGGCAGCCAGCCAACTTTGGGGCTGCGCAGGCCAAGAATCGCGGCGCTGAAGAGGCTTCAGGCGAGATCCTCTTTTTCACCGACGCGGATATTCACATAGAGCCGACGGCCCTCGGCTATGTCGCGCAGGACCTGGCCGACCCTGAGGTGGCCGGCGTGGTGGGACTGCTGGCGGAGAGTTGCCCCTACACGAACTTTGCCAGCCAGTTCAAGAATCTGTGGATGCACTTTACCTACCGACGGCAGCCGCAGCGCGGTGTGGGCCTGTTTTTCACCAGCGCGGCAGCCATCCGGCGGCGTATTTTCCTGGCCGAGGGAGGCTTTGATGCCCACTATCGGGGGGCCAGTATCACCGAAGATATCGAGTTTGGCCAGCGCTTGCTGGGCCGTGGCTATACCCTTATCATGGATCAACGCCTGACGGTCGAGCACCAGAAGCACTACACCACGGGTGAGGTCCTGCGCACCGATCTATATCGCGCGCGTGGCTTGATCCAGACCTGGCTGCGTAACCACTTCATGGAGCAGCGATCAGTACACTATGCGTCGGTCCCTTGGTATTTTGGAGCGGGCGTCGCCGCCTTGGGCATCGCCACCCTGATGGTCGCGCTCGGCCTTGGGCTGGCTCAGCCCTGTTGGCTCATAGGCGCCGCGGCACTGGTTCCAGGGGCCTTGTTGTTCAACGTACCCATGCTCCTGTTCCTGCGCCGGGCCCGCGGCGTGCGCTTTGCCATCCAGAGTGCAGCATTCATCCTGGTCGATTTGTATATATCGGGCCTTGGGATCGCATTAGGGCTGCTCAGCTTCTTGCTGGGCAGGCGCTACTGATCGGGCCGCCCGTTGGCTCCTGACCAGGCCTCGTCTGTGTGCGCAGAGCAAAGGGTAGATGTCCACGCCTGGATTTCGCCCCTGTCTCGCAAACCGCTATAATGCGTCCGCAACTATGTTTGGAGGCCGCAATGAGTGATCTTGGCCCATGGCGCTACCTAAAGTACGCGCAACGCATCTTGTACAAGAGAGGCGCCTCGCCGCTCTATTTCGTCTACTTTGTGACCGAGAACTGCAACGCCCGCTGCAAGCACTGCCTGCTCGGCCAGCGCACCGAGCGGGTCACAGGCGAATTGACCATCGATGAGATCGCCAAGGTCTCGGCCAGCATGGGAGACATGCTCTTTTTCACGCCCACGGGCGGCGAACCCTTTCTGCGCCGTGACCTGCCCGAGATCGTCAAGATCTTTCACACGAACAATCACGCTTTGAACGTAGGCATCCCCACCAATGGCAGCATGACGGGCCGTGTGTTGCGATCGGTCAAGACGATGCTGGAGGAGAATCGCGATCTCGACCTGCACATCGATGTGTCGATCGATGGCCTGCCCGAGCTCCATGATGAGATTCGCGGCGTGCCGGGGCTGTTCGATCGTGCCATCTCAACCTATCAGGCGCTACGTGAGCTGGAGGGCCACTATCCCAAGTTCAGCACCTGCGTCCAGGTGACGGTCTCGGCCTACAATCAGCATCAACTGCTGGAGCTCTACGATTACCTGAAACGGCATGTAGGTGTCAACACCGTGTTTAGCTTGCTCACTCGGGGCGAGCCGCGCGATCCGGCAGCCAAGGATTTCGATATCCGCAAGTATGAGGCGTTCCATCGCGCGTTGGAGGAGGATAACAAGAGGCTGATGCTGAGCGGCTACTACAAGATGCCCTTCAGTGATGTCCTCAACGCCAAGCGCATCGTCCGTCCGCGGATCATCGCCAAGACGGTACGCGAGAACAAGTACCAGATTCCATGCTATGGCGGCACACTGGGCGCAGCCATGTTCAGCCAGGGGCAGGTGCTGCCTTGCGAATTGCGTTGGCGGGATGTGATCGGCAATGTTCGCGATGTGGACTATGATTTCATGAAGCTCTGGAAGAGCGAGAAGGCGGAGGAATATCGTCGGGATATCCGCTGCAACAAGTGCTTTTGCACCTACGAGTGTTTTCTGACGATCAATATCCTGTTTAACCCACTGGTGCTGCCCAGGGTGGCCTCACAATGGGCGTTGCTCAAGATGGCCAAGTTGCGTCATCATCTGGCGGGCGGTCGCATCGAGCAAGCGAACGCTATAGACCAGGCTGTGGACGCGTAGCTCAGGCTCCAAGAGACCAGCCCGCCGGGCGACGGCGAAGGGGGAAGGGTGTACAAGAGGCATAGCGTCTCGGTCGTGATTCCATGTTACAATGAGGAATCCGGCATCAGCGCCACGTTCGAGGGCATGCCCTCGCTGGTTGATGAAGTGCTCGTTGTGGACAACAACAGCACCGATCGTACGGCGGAGGTCGCTCGCGGCTTGGGGGCACGTGTCATCAGTGAGAAACGCCAAGGCTATGGTGCCGCCTACCGGGCGGGGTTTCGGCACGCGACGGGTGACATCATCGTCACGATGGATGGCGATGGCACCTATCCCCGCAACTTTATCCCGGTGCTGCTCGATGTGCTTGTAGACGAGGAGCTGGATTTCATCACCTGTGATCGAACGGGCCACAAGACGGCCGGATCCGGCACAACGCTGCGTGTCTTTGGCAACTGGGTGTTGAGCGTGGTCCAAACGCTGCTCTTTGGGCAGCGTGTCTCGGATTCGCAGTCGGGGATGTGGGTCTTTCGGCGCTCGATTCTGCCACTGCTCGAACTCACCAGCGATGGCATGGGTTTCTCCGAGGAGATCAAGATCGAGGCTTTCCATCACCCGCAGATCAAGGCCGCCGAGCTGCCCATCTACTATCGCGCTCGCATCGGCGAAAGCAAGCTCAATATCTGGAAAGATGGGTTCCGGAATCTGTTGTTTCTGTTCAAAAAGCGTTGGATGATGCTGGGGTTCGTCCGTCGTCGCCGAGTCGTCCACCCCGTTGTGGCTGCATCGGCTGTAGACAAAGAGGCATAGGACACGCTTGTGAGCAGAAAAGCTCCGATTCAGGCTACCCATGCGGTCCTAGACAGGGCTGGTGTCTCGCCCCTGGGCGGGGAATGGCCCACCCGGGTGCTGGTCCTGTTGCTCTTCCTCCTGCTGACTCTGGGGATGACTTATCCTCTGGTGCTCCATCTGACGACCGCCATCCCCGGCCCTCCGTGGGACAATTTCGTCTGGCTGTATGATCTCTGGTGGTTTCGCCATAGCGTGGTCGACCTTGGACAATGGCCGACAATCAATGAGACGATCTTTGCACCCTTTGGATACGATCTGCGTCTCTCGGAGACGATGCTGGCCAACAAGGCGCTCATCGCGCCTGTGCTCTTTTGGGGCAACGAGATCGTAGCCTACAACGTCTTTCTGATCTTGACCTTTGTGCTGACAGGCTACACGACCTACCTGTTGATTGACTATCTGACAGACAATCTATACGCGGCCTTCTTGGGCGCCGCCGTTTTCAGCTTCTGTCCCTACCGCATGCACGCGATGGCGGCCGGCTGGCTCCCGCTGTTGGCCACCCATTGGATCCCGCTCGTATTCCTCTATCTGGAGCGCACCTTGCGCGAGGCCAGATGGCAGTATGCCTTGGCGCTAGGGCTCTTTGTGGCCCTCACGATCCTCTCCTCCTGGTACTACCTCTACATCGTCGGCAGCATGCTGCTGGTCTACCTGCTCATTCGTCTCTATCCCTGGCGTATGGGTCTGAGGCGTGCCCATCTGCTGCGCAACCTGGCCCTGGCTGCTTTCGCCATCGTTGTCTTGGTGGCGCCTGTGGCCATGCCCGTGGTGATGAACCGCTCGGGCGAGATGGGCTGGCCTCTGGCCGAGGTGGAGAAGTGGGCGGCCAGCGTCGAGGATGCCTTTCTGCCCAACGTGTACCACCCGGTCTGGGGTGAACGTTTTCTGTCCTTGCGCGCCTTTACGCTGCGCTATCCGTGGTACGCGCCTGGGTTTATCTACCTGGGGATCCTCTCCACCGTGCTCGCTCTCGCCGGCATAGTCTATGGTCGCTCCCGCTTTGGCGTCATCGGGGCGCTCGCCGGTGTTGGGCTCATCGCCTTGAT
>JAFGLK010000401.1 GCA_016928125.1 Anaerolineae bacterium | reverse complement strand
TCCGGCGGCTCTTTCCGTATCGCACGTGCAACCGCGTGATCACGGGCAAGGATCCACGCCCCTGCTTCTACTATCATATCAAGCGTTGCGCGGGGCCGTGCATCGGCGCGGTGAGCCGAGAGGAGTATCGCGCCTTGATCGAGCGCGCTTGTCTCTTCCTGGAGGGCCGGCAGGAGGCAATCCTCCAGGAGCTCGAGGAGGAGATGCAGAGGCACGCCGAGGCCCTGCGCTTTGAGCGCGCGGCCAGGCTGCGCGATGATATTGCGGCGATCAAGCAGGTGGTCGAGCGCCAGCGCATCGTCTCGGCCCATCTCAATGATCACGATTTCATCGCCATGGCGCGCGACGACGGGCAGGCCTGTGTGCAGGTCTTTTTCGTCCGCGGAGGCAAGCTCATCGGCCGCGAGTATTACATGCTCACGGGCACCCAGGACGAGAACGAGTCTGCGGTGATGGCCTCGTTCGTCAAGCAGTTCTACGATCAGGGCGCGTATGTCCCGCCCGAGATCCTGGTGCCGACCGATCTGGATGAGCTGGCCGTGATTCAGGACTGGCTTCACCAGAAACGTGGCACCAAGGTCACGGTGGAGGTGCCCCGGCAGGCCGAGAAGCGCGGCATCCTGAACATGGCGATCGAGAACGCCTCCGCCACCCTGGCCAAGCTGCGCGCCGAATGGGAGGCCGATCGCAGTAAGCATGTGGAAGCCCTGGCCGAGCTTCAGGCCGCGCTCGATCTGCCCAATCCACCCAGCCGCATCGAGTGCTTTGACATCTCCAACATCCAGGGCACCGCCGCTACGGGAAGCATGGTGGTGTTCGTGCAGGGCGCGCCCAGCAAAGGCGACTATCGGCGCTTTCGCATCAAGTCAGTGGAGGGGGCAGATGATTATGCCTCCATGGCTGAAGTCGTGCGCCGGCGCTTCGGTCGCGCGCGGCGCGCTGAGGAGGGCAGCGCTCAGGATAGGGAGAGCCGGTGGGCGCTCAGGCCCGATCTGCTGATCGTGGACGGCGGCAAGGGCCAGCTGAACGCGGCCCGGGCGGTGATGGAGGAGTTGGGTGTGGACGATATACCGACCATGGGCATGGCCAAAGGGGAGGAAGCGCTCTTTCTACCTGAGCGGTCCGACCCGATCCATCTGCCAGCCGATTCGCAGGGGCTCTACCTGCTGCAGCGCATTCGCGATGAGGCCCATCGCTTTGCCATCACCTATCATCGGCAGTTGAGACGCAAAGCGGCCACCGGCTCGGCGCTTGAGGATGTGCCGGGCATCGGACCAAAGCGCCGCAAGGCGCTCCTGGCCGAATTCGGCTCGTTGGATGGCATCCGTCAGGCCAGCATCGAGGAGCTGGCCGCCGTATCCGGCATGACCCGCTCGGTGGCGGAGCGTCTGCACGAGACGCTGTAGTTGGGCGCTCAAAGAGGTTGAGCTATCCGTTCAGCTTGTGCAGTTGGGCCACGGTCACACCATCGCCGCCCTCGGTGAGCTCTCCGGGGCGGAAGGATGCCACCAGGGCGCTCGCGCTCAGCGCCTGACGCACCACGCTCTTGAGCACGCCAGTTCCCTTGCCGTGGATGATGCGCACCCAGGGCAGCGCCGCCAGATAGGCGTCATTGAGGTATCGCTCGACCACCTGGCCCGCCTCCTCGGCGCGCAGGCCGCGCAAATCGAGCTCCATGCCCGGCGAGGCCACGTTGGGCGTACGGATGCCCTCCGGCGTACTCGGGGCAGGGGCCTGACGCCGAGAGCGGAACTCGAGCGCCTCAGGCTCTGTGCGCAGCCGCAGGCTGCCCAGGCGGACCTCCGCTTCACCCTCATCCAGGCTCAGCAGTTCGCCGCTTTGGTCGAGGCTCGCCACATACACGGTGTCGCCCACTCGCACCGGCTCGCTTGCGGTGGGACGCGGGGCCGCCACGGCCTGAGGCACCGGCGGCACCTCTTTCTCCAGCGCGTCCACGGCCTGGCTGAATTCCTCGAGCGCCTTGGCGGGGGCGCCCTGCGACAGGAGCTCGCGTCTGAGCCGCCTCAACTCAGAGCGCACGCGCTGGAGCTCCTCGCGCGCCTGATCCCGCGCCTCGTCCAGGACCATGCGGCGCGCCTGCTCGATATCGGCCAGTTTGCGGGCCAGCTCGCGCTCCTCTCTGCGGATGCGCTCGAGTCGTTCCTCGGCCTCGGTGCGCGCCTGCTCCGCGGCCTCGTTGGCCGCGTTGATGCTGGCCAGGAGCGTATCGGCCTTGATGTCATTGGGCGAGACGCGCACACTGGCTCGCGAGATGATCTCCTCCGGCAGCCCCAGCTGGCGAGCGATCGCAAAGGCGTTGCTGCGCCCGGGCAGACCGATCGTCAGATGAAAGGTAGGCGATAGGGTCTCTACATCGAACTCGACGCTGGCGTTCTCGACGCCGGGGGTCTCAAAGGCGAATACCTTGAGTTGCGAATAGTGCGAGGAGCAGGCTGTCAGGCAGCCCTTGTCCAGCAAGGCCTCGATCAGAGCCTGGGCCAGCGCGGCTCCCTCTATCGGGTCTGTGCCGGCGCCCAGCTCATCCAGCAGCACCAAAGAGCGCTCATCGGCGCGATCCAGGATGTCGATGATGTGGGTCATGTGCGACGAGAAGGTGCTGAGGCTCTGCTCGATGCTCTGCTCATCGCCGATGTCGGCATAGATGCCATCAAAGACCGGCAAGTGCGTGCCGTCGGCAGCCGGGATATGCAGGCCAGCCTGGGACATGGCCGCAAGCAGCCCGACCGTCTTGAGGGCCACCGTTTTTCCACCGGTGTTCGGCCCGCTGATCAAGAGCACCGAGGCGTTCCCGCCCAGATAGACGTCGATGGGCACCACGCTATCCCGCGGCAGCAGCGGATGACGCGCCTTGACCAGATTCAGCGGGTGCTGGCTCGGCTCCAGCGCCTGCTCGGCGGGGACCAGTGGCCATCGGGCAGCGCTACTCTCGGCGCTGCGCCCGCGCAGTTCGTAGCTGAACTTGGCCTTGGCCAGGGCGAGATCGATCTGGGCCAAGAGGGCGACGTTGTATGC
>JAFGLK010000400.1 GCA_016928125.1 Anaerolineae bacterium | reverse complement strand
CTGCGCGATCTGGAGATCTCGGTGGATGTGTTAACCGAACCCGAGCCCATCGCTTCGCTGGCCGAGTTGGATCCCAAGCAGTACGGCGTGATCGTGGCCAGCGGGGGCCGACGGGGATTGCTCCTCCCCGATCTCGAGGGCGTCGACACGCCTGAGCAACAGGTGCAGATCGCCTTACGCAAGGCCTGGATCAGCCCCGACGAGCCCTTTCACCTTTTCCGCTTTCGCGTGATTCGCTACCACTGAGCGGCGCGCCTCGCGTTCCTTGATCGCTAGCCGATCGTCACCTTGCCTGGCTGGCCCTCCTCGCCCTCGATCCGGATCGCCTGGGCGAGCAAGAGCTCACCTGCTAGCTCTCGCTCGCCCGCGAGTTCCGGCTCGCCCGCGAGTTCCGGCTCGCCCGCGAGTTCCGACTCGCCCGCGAGTTCCGACTCGCGCAGGCCGAACCGTTGCACCACCCAGCTTACCGTGAGGAGATGCCGACTGATCTCGCTCGTGGTGAAGGTCGAGGGCGCGGAGACCAGGGACAGCGGCAGGATGACCTGGTCTGCCAGATGCGGGTCGAGGGCCGCCTTCGATTTGCGATGGGCGTCAAAGGCCTCAAAGGCGTCGTCGGCGACCTTCTCGGCTGGATAGCGCAGGCGCCCATAGCCGGTGAAGCCCGTCGTGATCTGCTCATACTCGGCCGCCAGGAACAGCACCGTGCCGGGCCCCGGCGACGGAGCGGCGACGATCTCGATCTCGCCTTTGATGTGCCGCGAACGCAGACGACGCAGGGCCTGATCCCGCTGGCGTTGGACCACGTGCTCGGGTAGGTTCGACGCTGCCGATAGCCCCCTGACGCTCAGGAGGCTGCCACGGTCGCAGAGATCGATCGGAGCGAGTTGCTGTACATCGTCGGCCATGCTCCGAATGGTCGCCTCCACCTGTCCCCCGCCTCGAGGGTACCAGCCCCATTGCTTCAGGCTCAGCTCGGCCGAAAAGCCGATGCGTCGCATCAGGGGCAGATAGACCTCGGTCAGATAATGATAGGGCGGGCTCCAGCGGGTGTGGGTGCCCCCACAGAGCGTCACGTGTGAATCGGTCGGGGCCAGCGCCAGGGGAATGAATAGGGCCTGGAAGAGCAGGGTGACCGATCCCGCACTGGAGGTGCCCGCGAGATCGGTGATATCAAAGCGGTAGTCCCCGGCTTGGGGAGGGGAGGTTGGCTCAAAGAAGAGTGTGCGCGAGCCCAAGGTGTCACCCTCGATCTGCGCGTTGCAGATTTGGCCCAGAGCGCGGACAGCGGCCAGGTGTTGCGGCCGCAAGCCTGGGGGGTCGCGACGCGCGCGGATCCGCTCAAGACGCACGGCCCGGCCCCCAGCAGCGGAGATGGCCAACGCCGTGCGCACGATCTGGCCGCCTCCCTCGCCGTGGGAGCCATCGATGGTCAGGGGTTCGGGCATGCCGTGACTAGCGTTCGGGTTCCAGTTGCACCAGCTCGACCCCCTCAGGCATCTTGCTGGCCATGCGCCTGATATCGCGGGCCGACCCGACGATATCACCCCAGTGCATGGGGATCACCACCTTGGGCTTGATGCGAGCGGCTGCCTCGGCGGCCTCATCGGCGTCCATGGTGTACTTGCCGCCCGCCGGCAGCAGAGCCACATCACACCTGATCTCGTTCATCTCGGGGATCAAGTCAGTATCGCCCGCATGGTAGATCCGTCGCTCGCCGATCTGCAGAATATAGCCTAAGTTGCCGGCGCTTTTCGGGTGGTTGGGTTTGTTGGTGTTGTACGAGGGCACCGCCTCGATGATCAGGTCATCCACACGCAACGACTCGCCTGCGCGCATGGGGCGCACGTCTCCCGACACCTGATCGACGCATGTGGGCGGGCAGATGATGACCGTGCCTTCGCGCGAGATGGCCGCGATATCCCCAGGCGAGAGGTGATCTCCATGCCCGTGGGTCACCAGGATCACATCGGCCGGCACGGGTTGCCGCAGTTTCCAGGGATCGATGTAGATCGTCTTTTCAGCCGCGATGCGAAAACTGGCATGTCCCAACCAATGGATGCCTTGAAGCAGCTCTGACATGGCGCACCTCCTATGATTGGCCGTGCCGCAAAAGGTCTACGTACGTCTCAAGTATAGCACGTCAACGCGCCGGTTTCAACCAACGTTGACCGTTTGAGCCGCATTTGCTATAGTGGGATGAAGATGTCTTGTGACGGAGGCAGTCGAGCATGCGACCCTATCGGCGCTGGATTCTGGGCTTGGTGATAATTACACTGATCGCGCTGCCTGCGCGTGCGCTAGCAGACAAGGGTCCGGCGCGGGATACGGATCTGGCCCAAGCGGGGGGTGCTTCGCTGCAAAATGGTCTTGTTCGTGCCATCGTGGCGGCCAAGGGGGCGGTGGTGATCGGCACGACGGGCGGGGATCCCCACACCGACGAGGATGACAACAAGAAGCTCCTGTACAACTATCCAAGCCCCAGTCTCAGTGGATTCCCCTCACTGCGGGTGATCACCGGGGGCGAGACCCATGACTATGTCTTGATCGATACGGCGCCCGCCTACGGCCCCAACCTCGAGAGTGGGTTTATCGTCACGCGCTGGCTTCTCGACGGCGTTGAGGTGACGCAGGCCGTGTCTTTGATGGACAACCCTTACACGGGCCGCGAGGACCTGGTGCGCATCGAGTATACGCTGCGCAATACGGGCTCGACCGCCCTGCAAGCGGGCGTACGGTGCATGCTGGACTTGATGGTTGGAATGAATGACTATGCACCCCTCTTTATGCCTGGAGTTGGCCAGTTGAACACAGAGCGGGAGTTCGCCGCGGCGGATATGCCCACCTATTTCAAAGCATTCGAATCCGCCTCGTATGCGGTGGATAGCCTCAGAGCGCAGGGGCTGCTCAAGGGGTATGGCATGAGCACCCCCGATCGATTCGTCGTGGCGACTTGGTTTGGGGACCGCGGCGATGGCCAAGGTATTGTCGACACGGTTTGGGACTACACGGTGACCCCGGGTGCCAACGCGGGTGACACAGCTGTGGCCTACTGGTGGGGACCGCGGGCGTTGAGTCCTGGCGCGTCTTATGGCGTCCGAACAGCTTATGGCTTGGGGGGACCTGGCGGTGGACGGATCTGGCTCGATCTGCCGGCGCGCGTCGAGTGCTCCGATCTGCAATTCGATGTGACGCTTTGGGTCTCGAACATTCTCGCGGAGGCGCTGGTAAACGGCACCGCCACGATCTCGTTGCCGCCAGAGCTCACGCTGGTCAGTGGATCGCCCGGCCCACGGGCATTGGGCGATGTAGCCCCGTCTGGGGTCGCCTCCGCCCTGTGGACTGCGCGAGCCAGCGGTCTCCGAGCGGAGGACCTGAGCATCGCGGGAAGCGCCTCCTTTGACAATCTAGAGACGCCCCTCGAAGTTTCGGCTGTGGTCTCCGTGCCCGAATGTCAAGACGTCACAGTCACGCCGCCGCCCGAGACCCCCACCCCGCCGCCGGCCACCCCGGAGGTGCCCGAGCCTGCCTCGCTTCTGCTCGTGGGCCTGGGTCTGGGCGCCCTGGCCGGGCTACTGCGAAACCGGCGTTAGATGGACCTACATTTCACTGAGCGCGATTGGGAGCGTATCGAGCGCGATTATGAGGCCTGGTGGGCCCACGATCTAGAGCGCCCGCTGGTGTATCTCGCTGGCAAGACCCATGTGCCGGGCGTGGACTATGCTGAGGTGCATAGTTTTGTCAGCAACTATCCCTGGTCGGTCTCTGAGGAGGAGATCGTCCAGGATGTCACGCGTGACCTGGAGGCCACGCGTTACTATGGAGACGCCTATCCGCGCTGGTGGGTCAACTTTGGGCCTGGCATTCTGGCGGGCGCCCTGGGCGCCCATGTGCGCGTGGTGCCCGACACGGTGTGGTTCGAGCCAGCTCAGCCCGTCGCCGCCCATGATCTGCACCTGACACATGCCCGAGATGCCAGCAACCGCTGGTGGCGGCGCATCGTGCGACTCACCGAGCTCGCGGTGGAGGCCTGGCAGGGCCAGGTGCAGGTCTGCCACACGGATCTGGGCGGAAATCTGGATATCCTGGCTTCCCTTCGGACCAGCGAGGGGCTGCTTTTGGACCTGTACGACGCCCCAGAGGAGATCGAGCGTCTGGTCCGCGAGGTAACCGCTCAGTGGCTCACCGCCTACGCTGAGCTGGACGGCATCATCCGTCCCACCTGTCACGGCACGGGACCGTGGGCGCCCATCTGGGCCAAGGGGCGCACATACATGCTGCAGAGCGACTTGGCCTACATGATCTCACCCGGCATGTTCGAGCGCTTTGTGATGCCCGATCTGATCGCCTGTTGCGATTTTCTGGATCAGGGCTTCTATCATCTGGATGGCCCGGGTCAGATCGCTCATCTCGATCTTTTGTTGAGCATCCCCCGTCTGCGAGGCATTCAGTGGATCCCTGGCGATGGCCATCCTTCGCCGGACCAGTGGTTGCGCCTGCTCAAACGCATCATTGACGCGGGCAAGCTCTGTCAGATCTACGTGACCGCCGAGGGAGCGCTGGGCGTGATGCGCAACATCGGCGGGCGCGGATTCCTTCTGGTCATCTCGGATGAGATGGCGCCTGAGGAAGCCGCGGCCTTTTTGAAGTTGCTCGCGCGCGAAGATATCGCGCGCGAGGATGTCGCGCGCAGGGGCTGAGAAACCGCAGATCTCAATGGCGCCAGCTATACGGTGCATCACCCCAATGGCGTGCTTCTATCGCCGCCCGGTGTAGAGATACTGCAAGCTGGGCGCATCAGGCGTGCCCATAATCTCCTCCAGGAGCGCGAGTTCCGCGCTGGGCACCTGCCGTCTCGCCAGCTGGCCCAGCAGGCTCAGGTACGAGACCGATCGCTCATAGCGCACGATGCGCGGCTCCCCCTCGATGCCGGCCATTTGGGCCGCGGCCTGAATGGCATCCTCCAGGTTGCCCTCGGCGTCCACCAGCCCGGCGGAGATGGCCTGACGCCCGCTGAGCACCCGCCCGTCCGCCAGACGACGCACCTGGCGCTCCTCCATCCCGCGACCCTCGGCCACAACTCGCACAAAGGCGTCGTAGGATTCCTCGAGCATGGTCTGCCACAAGGCGATCTCCTCTGGCGAGAGCGGGCGAAAGAGGCTGCCCTGATCCTTGAATGGGCCTGTCTTGATGGCCTGCTCCTCGATGCCGAGGGTGCTCGCCAATTCCTCTATGTTGGTGAAGCGGCTGATGACGCCGATGCTCCCTGTGATCGTGGCTGGCCGGGCGAAGCTGTACTGGCTGGCACAGGCGATGTAATAGCCACCCGAGGCCGCGATCTCTCCCAGACTGGCGACGATCGGCTTGGACGATGCCTTGAGGGCACGATAGATGTCGGCGCTCGCCACAACGCTCCCACCGGGGCTGTTGATATCCAACACAAGGGCTCCGATGCTCGGATCGGCGCCGGCTTGCTCAATCTGGTCAATCATATCTTCCGAGTAGAGCACGCCGCCGTCGGCGAAGGCGCTCGGTGCAGAGCCGTAAACGATGGCGCCTTTGATTTCGATCACCGCCACAGCGTTCGCCCTCTGAGGCCCGCCGGCCCAAAGACCCAAGGCACCGCCCACGAGGCCCAGCAGCGCCACGCCTCCGCAGGCCATCACGGCCACCATGCAGACCGCCAGTATCACCCAGGCGCTCGATTTGCTCTTCATCTCCGCATCCCTCCTGGTCTCGGCGCCGTACAGTGCTGCCTCTTGGACCGCGAGCCCGCATCGCGTAGCGGCCTCAAATGGGGTCAGAGCACGTCCTGCACAAAGACGGGGTTGCTCCACGCCGTGTGGCCCATGGCGTCGCGGCACTCGACGCGCAGGTAGACCTGCTCAGCTCGGATGGGCCAGACGGCGCCATCCAGCCACTCCCCAGCCGCGGCCTTGAAGCGGTGCCCGTGCGATGCCGCGGCGTAGAAGGTGATCGATTGGCAGGGCGAGCAGCGAACCTGAAGCGCAGGGCCGCCGTCCGAGCCCGCCACGACGCGCAGGTCGCTCAGTGTGGGTCCCGTGCTGGCGTAAAAGTGGCCAGAACGAAGCGCCTCCAGGATGGCCTGTTCCTCAAGCTGCGGAGCACGCACCATCACAAAGCCCTGGCCTTGAGCGCCGTGCCTCCAGTGCACATCGTCCACGGCAAGCCCGGTCAAGCGCAGGCCGCTGGCCAACAGCTCGTCCCATTGCACGCTGGCATAGCCCAGGCCATCCATCATCTCGCAAACCGAGTTGAACACCTCCACGCCAGCCAGCCCCCCGATCTGGCCTATGTCGGCCGAAGTCTGGCCCATCCAGTAGGGATGCGCGATGTAGGCCAGCCCCCCCTGACGGCCGATGGCATCCGCTATCGCTTGGGCCGAGTCCCCGGTGGCCTCATCCGGCAGTGCAAAGCTGCCCAGGGCCAGCATATGGTATCCCGGGCCGTGTAGCTCGGCCCCACTGAGGGTGATGAACTGAGTGGATGGTGCAAATGTCTGACCCTGGGTGAAGACCCAGTGGTCGGTCACGGCGATAAAGTCGTAACCGTGTTCGCGGTACCATGCGATGGCTTGGTCGGGCGTAAAGAGGCCGTCGGACTGGGTGGTATGTGTGTGAAGATTGCCTTTGTACCAGTGGCCGGCGAGTGAGAAAGGGCTGGTCCAGTGCATCGTGATGTTCCCCCGATGTGCATGATGAGGAGCGAGTGCGCGCAGTATATCGTTGACACAAGGTTTTGTCCATTTGGCTTGTGTGATCCTGCGGTCGTCCGTTGCCAGGTTTGGACGGGAGCTAATTTGTTTGACAAACGCTCTCGTCTCCGCTATGATATGTATGGTAGCAAAAAGAACAGCCTTCGGGGCAGGGTGAGGCTTCGCAAATGGAGCCAATTCCCGATCGGCGGTATGGCCTGACGGGGCCGAGTCCGCGAGCCACGTATGTGGTGGATCCGGTGCAAAGCCGGAACCGACGGTACAGTCCGGATGGAAGAAGGCGCGAACGATTCGTCGCTTCGATGTGAGCCCCGATGCTGTTGAGCGCGGGGTTTTTTCGTTATGCATACCGCCGATAGCCTTAAAGATCGTCTTCTGTCCAGGACCAGGCGCCAGGTGCGCTTCCCGGTGAACTGGACACATGCGCTGGTGCCCGCGAGCATCGTTTTCTTTGTGGGATTATGGCGGCTCGTCGTTGAGTGGGGCGAGTACCCCTCCTTTATTCTGCCGACTCCAGCGCGGGTGATGGCGCGCTTTGTGGGCGCCATCACCGACGGCACACTGCTGATGCACACCGCAGTCACTTTGCGCGAGGTCTTGGGCGGGCTGGCGCTGGGCCTGAGCGTGGCGATCGTTCTGGGCTATCTGCTGGCCAAGTCGCGCACCCTCGAACGACTGATCTCCCCATACATCGTGGCCTCGCAAGCGGTACCCGTCGTGGCCCTGGCGCCGCTGCTGGTGATCTGGTTTGGGGCTGGCAGCCTGTCCAAAGTCCTGGTGTGTGCCCTGACCCTCTTCTTCCCTGTGCTCATCAACACCATCGTGGGCATTCGAGGGGTGGAGCAAGATTTGCTCGAGTTGATGCGCTCTCTGCGGGCCACCCGCTGGCAGATCTTTCGCTTCCTCGAGCTGCCTGCCGCCCTGCCCGTCCTGCTGGGTGGGCTCAAGGTGGGCGTCACCCTATCGGTCATCGGGGCGGTCGTGGGCGAGTTCGTGGGCGCCGATCGCGGCTTGGGCTTCCTGGTCAACTTGGCGCGCGGGCTCTTTGATACGGCGCTGATGTTCGTCGCGCTCTTTACGCTCATGTTCATCGCGCTGGCTCTCTATCTCGTCGTTTCGGTGCTCGAGTCCTGGTTGCTCAAGTGGCACTGGCCCGAAGAGTAGCCTTTTGCTCTGCAGATCTTACGCGGGGAGGTGTCGGATGCGTCTAGCGAGACGGTTGCTGCTGGTCTGGATGGTGATGCTTCTGCTTGCTGCTTGTGCCAGGGGGCCTATTGGCGGGGCCCGGGGGCAGCCGGAAGCCATCACCATCGCGATGGGCTTTATCCCTAACGTGCAATTCACGCCCATGTATGTGGCCATCGAAAAGGGCTACTTTGCAGAGGAGGGCCTCAAAGTCGAGCTGGACTATGGCATGGAGACCGACCTGCTCAAACGGCTAGGCACGAATGACCTGCAGTTTGTCCTGGGCAGCGGAGACCAGGTCATCCTGGCGCGCGCCAACGATCTGCCGGTCAAGTACTTTTTTCACTGGTATCGGCGCTTTCCCGTGTGTGTCGTCTCGATGGCCGACCAAGGCATCGTCGAGCCTGGCGACCTGGTGGGCAAGACGGTGGGCATCCCCGTCACGGAGGGGGCCAGCTATATTGGCTGGCTGGCTTTTCTCGATCAGGTAGGCATCGCTTCGGATCGCGTGAGCCTGCAGGCGATCGGATATACCCAGGTGGCCAGCCTGGTCGAGGGACGCGTCGATGCGGCCGTCTGCTATGCGCTCAACGAGCCGGTTCAGCTTGCGGAAGGCGGATACGCTATCAACACGTTCTACCTGGACCAGTACACAAGCCTGGTGTCCAACGGGCTGATCACCAACGACGAGACCCTCAAAAAGCAACCCAAGGTGGTGCGCGGGGTGGCGCGTGCGTTTTCGCGCGGCCTGGCCGATACGATAGCCGATCCTGATGCGGCCTTTGAGATCGCGCGCAAGGCCATTCCCGAGATGGATGACGAGGCCGCCCGGCTGCAGCGGGCCGTACTGCAGAACTGCATCGACTTTTGGCAGGGAGAGCCTCTGGGCGCGAGCGAGGAGGCCGCCTGGCAGGAATCGATTGAGTTCCTGCTCCAGATCGGGCTGATCTCAG
>JAFGLK010000399.1 GCA_016928125.1 Anaerolineae bacterium | reverse complement strand
GGCGCGCCAGGAACCGGTTGGCGCCATCGCGCCTGGGGGTGCCCCTGCATACAACCCCTTGCGCGATGAGATCTATGTCGCGAGGCGGGGTGTAGACATCTATGACGCCAACACGCTCGATCGCCTGGGATCGCTGACGCCGGACATCGAGGCGCAGTCGTGCCTCGGATGCACTGGGCAGCCGGCGGTCTCGGATGTGCATGTCTACTCGGATAGGGGCCTCATCTGGCTGGAGATGAGCCTCATCGGCGCTGGGCGGGGTGGGGGCGTGTTGCCCGCGCCGCGCCTGTTCGCTCTGGACACACGCCAGCCCTTGTCTCTGACGCTGACGGCCCTGCCCACGTGGGATGATCGGCCCCTTCTCTGGCCGCCGGTTCGCCAACGCGTGTATCAGAATGTGTACTCTGCCCGCGACGTGCAACACGCGAATCTCATCGTCCGCAATGCGCAGGGGACACGGATCGACTGGCGAGACGGCCTTCAACTCGAATGGCTGTCGCCTGCGGGAGAGCTGGCCTACGTCCCCTGGGGCGACCGCTGGCTGGCGCTGGATACCGTCACCTGGCAACCGGTGGGCGCCACGACGCGCTTTGCCGTGCACAGCTACCTGCCGGACCATGACGTGCTCCTCGCGGCCCAAAACGCGACGGTCCTGGCGCTCGCGCCGGACCGGGGCCAGCCACTGCCCACGGAACCGGCAGAGGCGGCTGTCCCCACAGGCGCCATCCAGACTCTCGCCATCTCTCCCGAGTACGGAAGCGACTCGACCTGCTTTGCCGTGAGTGACGGGACCCTCTACCGCTCTCGGGATCGCGGGGCGTCGTGGGCACGTCTGGGAGCAGGGCTGCCTCGGGCCAAGGGCTTGGGAGGGAGGCAGTTGGCCATGGCTCTTTCACCGGCCTTTGACGTGGACCGGACGCTCTTTGTCGGCGGCTGGGAGGGCGAGCAGGGCTTGGGGCTGTGGGGATCGCGCGACGCTGGCGACACCTGGGAGCCGCTCTGGCGCGGGCTCGAGCATCTCAGAATCGAGGAGATTTTCTTCTCCCCCGCCTACTCAAGCGACCGCACCGTGTGGGCGCTTTGCCGTTGGCATGACGTTCTGGCCGCGACGTCCGGGCGCTCGCTGTTTCGCTCCACTGACGCGGGCGAGACCTGGGCGCTGTCAGCTCAAACCGACGAGCAGAGCGATGAGGCAGCCTGGCCGCAGATTGCGCCTCTGGTGCGCGAGCGCGCCGCGCCCTGGGCGCGAGCGATCAAGGGCGGGCGGGCTGTGGAGGTCGGAGAGGGCGAGAAGGCGCACACCACGCTCTCCCTGCCCCTGGGAGAGCTCATCGTCGAGCAGCGACAGGCCGAGGATGGCGTTCTCTACCTCCTCACCTCGCTGAGCCTGTATCGCTCCACCGATGGAGGGGAGCATTGGGAACTGGCCTTGGGCGCGGCCTTTGAGGGCCGTCGTGCGACGCAGAGCTTCACCGCCCTGGCCACGTGGGGCGACGGGGAGAGACAGACGCTGTTCCTGGGTGACCGAGTTGGGCAGGTCCAGATCCTGGAGGCATCTGAGCTGAAGTGGGGTGCTGTGAGCTGAGACGAGCAACCCCGACTGCGGGCTCGAGTCCCCTGGCGGCGCTTTGGCGCCGTCCCCAGCGGCATGCCATGATCAAGGCGTGTTACTGGAGCCCCAGTTCCTGCATCCTGACGGCGCTGATGCTGCGCTGATAGGGTGGCTTGCCGCGCGTGATGGACACATCCAGCGTCATCCGCCAGTCGCTGTAGCGCTCCTCGCCCCGCACCTGCATCACCAGTGTCACCAGGGCCTCGGCTCGCTCCAGGTATTTGCTCACCTGGACCACCTCGATGCTGTGCACCTCTAGATCCTCCAGAGTCGCATAGCCCTCTTGGTAGCTCTCGAATGATACGCGTTCCTGGTACACCTCATGGAGCAGGCTGTAGGCGCTCTCCAGATCGCCATCGTCCAGGGCCGCCAGATACTCTCGCACCAGGCCCATCGCCAGATCGCTGCCGGGCGGCGGCAGGGTCGCCTGGGCCGATTGCGTCTGCGATGGGCTGGGCTCCGGTGTGACGTCGGGCTCCTCCGTGACCCCCCGCTCCTCCGTCACGATCACTGGCACACTGACTTCGTGCTCGCCTGGACAGGGCACAAGCGCCGAGGAGAGCGGCACCAATTGCGCCGACTGAACGACGCGCACAGGGATGCGGGCCACGACCTCGTCCTTAGCCAAGGCTTCGAGGACGTTGGCATCGTGCGTCTCCTCCCAACGCAGCTGGTATTCCACCTGCACCTTGGGGGGCGCCGAAAGAGGGACGGTGTCCTCCACTTCCTGCCTGTCGCCGGTCAGGCCATAGCCCTGGCGCACGGCTTCCACCATGGCGGCCTGCTGAGCAGCCAGGGATGGTTCGAGCTCCGCGGTGTCCACCACCACATCGGGTTGCAGGGCATGGCTTTCGCGATGGGTGCGCTCCAGCGGGGAGCTTCCCGCGCAGTTTTCCACCAGCACGGTGTAGATGGGCCCAGGCACCTCCTCTTGGTTGGCGCCGATAGGCTCTGCCAGGCGATAGGTGACCTGCGACGATAGGGATTCCGCCGTTGCCTTGCCCGCTATGTCAGGCGCCTCCAGCGCCGACTCTGCGGTCGGCTTGGATCGCGCACACCCGCTCATGGCCAGCATCATGCCCAGCACAAGGGCAAAGAAAACGCGTCCTCTGTGCATGCTGCACCCCCTGCTCCTGACTCGGTCACGACGCCTCGAACGGACTTGGCCAGCGACAGCTGCTCATCTCCACCATATCGCCCCGCCGCTGCTCTGCGCACGACCCCGATGGGCTGCGGACCCATGGGCCCGAACCACCGGAAAT
>JAFGLK010000398.1 GCA_016928125.1 Anaerolineae bacterium | reverse complement strand
TTGCGCAGCAGGCAGTAGGCCCAGGTATCAGCCGTCGTCGGGACATAGCGCGCATACAGGTCGAGGAAGTAGCGGTAGTTACCCTCCTCAGTGAAGAGGTCCTCGTGGTTGTTGCCCTGATTGTAGAGGTGGTAGAACGTATTGGGCTGTAGGGCGGCTGGCCCTGGCATCGCTGCCTTCCTTTGGTTTCTTCACAGAAAAACTCATGAAACAAATATCAGATCAGATAGGATCAGAAGATCACCAAACCGAGGCGTCCTTGATAATGCTTACCTATTATGATATCCACTCCCAACCCCATGTCCAGCCGCACCCACCGCCAGGCCAACCGGGCTTTTTGACCCGCTGGGCAGCCCGGCCTATGATGGGCGCCCATGGGCACGAAACCGGTACTCTGCGGCTGTCTGATGCTGTATGCGGCGGCATCCATCCTCCACCACCTATGGATCGTCAGCGGGCGCCCTCGACCCTGGTGGTTGCAGATGCTCGACACGCTGGCCTTCTGGATCTACCTGCCCATGCTGGCGCTGCCGCCCCTTGGCCTGCTGTTCGATGCCCCTGTCTACTATCTAGTCTCCGGGCTGGCCGCCGTCCTCTATATTCAGCGTTTCTTGTGGTTCCTGGTGCCGCGGGGCCCACGGCGCGCCGAAGGGCAGCCCGTTCTCCGGCTGGTGACGGCCAACCTGCTCAAGTTCAACCAGGCGTCCGACGCCATGGTGGCGGCCCTGCGCGCCACCGATGCCGATGTGATCGCACTGCAAGAGCTGCAGCCGGAGCACGCCCGGGCCATCGCGGCCAACATGGCCGAAAGCCACCCGCACCAATTGCTCTATCCCGGGGACGATGCCGAAGGTATTGGGCTGATCAGCCGCTACCCCTTCCTGAGCGCCCGCCTGCTCCAATCCTGCCCCGAGGCGAATCCGACTCAACTCGTGGCGCTACAGGTGGGCGCGCGACGTTTCTGGATCGTCCATGCGCACACGCGCATCCCTGAGCCCACGTTCGGACCCATGCTGGGCCTGTGGCTGCCCAATGGCCTGGATACCGGCCCGCGACGCCAGGACATCGAGGAGATCGTCGCGCTGGCGGAGAGGCTCGAGGGCGAAGCGCTCATCCTGGGTGACCTCAATATCACGCCTGAGGAGGCCGACTATCGCCTGATCCCCACACACTGGCGCAATGCGTTTCGCTCCGTCGGGCACGGCCCGGGATTCACCTATCCGGTGCGCGTGCTCTTTTTCGGCGTCTATGTTCCGTTTCCGCTCTTTCGCATCGACCACGTGTTCTGCCGGGGAGCGTGGCGCATCCTGCGAGCGCGCACGGGGCCGATACCCGGCTCGGACCATCGCTATCTGGCCGTCGAGCTATCCTGGCCCCGAAGATAGGCCACCGCGTCGGCGAGGGCGCGCTCATTCCCGAAACCGCCGGCCTTGGTCACCACGCGTAGGCCGTCGTGGGGGCCCCCCAGCAAGATGCCGCCGGGGATGCCCGCCTGTACCTCGTCGATGATGCGCAGTGCGTCGCCCCTCAATGCGCGGCACACCGCCACGGCGATGTCGCCGCCCGTGAGGAACAGGCCGCACAGCCGCTGCGCCAGCAAGATGCGCTGCACGGCGCCCGCCAGCACGCGCGCCACCAGGTCGCCCGCGCCCATCACCAGCGGAGCGTAGCTGGCCGTGAGGATGGCATCATGGCCCTGGCGCAGCTCGGCCAGACAGGCCTCCACCAGCCTGCCGATTTCGGCAGGTTCGTCATAGCTGTGGTAGGGGTCGAGATCGATGCGCGGCACTGACCGCGTCGCCTGCAGGTGCTCCATCTGGCGCAGGGTGACATCATTTCGGCTGCCCGCAACCACCAGAACGGGGTCATCGGAGACGCACTCGGGCGAAGGAGGCCTTGGCTTGGCCAGACCCAGCGCCGTCACCCACTCCTCGGCCAGGCCGGCGGAACCACAGGGAATCCATTCCGAGCCCAGGGTCACCAGGGCCGAGGCGATGGTGCGCAGGTGCGCCTGATGCAGCGCGTCCACCACGATGATGCCCTCCGGGCAGGCGTTCAAAGCGTCCACCAGGACATCCGGGCCGCCCGAAACCACCGCAAAGGGGATCTCACCGATCTCCTGGCCGGCCTGACGCATGAGCAGCGTCGGTAGGTGCGACTCTTGCATGGGCCAGCGGGGATCATGGGCGAAGAAGGTCAACTCGAGGGGCCGCCCATTCACGCACTGTCGGCCCCAGCGAGTCGTGCGCCCGCCAGCGGGAAAGGCCGGCGCGACAACCACGGCCCGCGGCTCGAGCACCTGGCAGAGGCCGCGCAGCTCGTATCCCACATTGCCGCGCATGGTGGAATCAACCTTCTTGTACACCCGGCGATCACCCACCAGGCGCGCCACCTCCACCAAACGCTCCCGTGCCACCGAAGCGCGCACGGCCCGACTGTCCGTGTCGACCACGACGACCTCAGCCGAGGGCAGCCGCCGCCAGGTGAGCGACACGGCCGTATCGAGGCCGCATTTGCTGAACTGCAGGCCGGTGTCCATGGCCCCGGTCAGGTCGTCGGCGATGACGGCGAGCCCACCCATTTCCGCTCCTCGGCGTGGTAGGTGAATGCAGGGGAAGTCCGACGCGAACCGCGAGGCACCCCGGGACGGTGCCGAGACGGGTCGGTCAGCGCATGGCCCTCAGGGCGTCAGGATCACCTTGCCTGCGTTGGCGCTCATCGTCAGTTGAAACGCCTCATCGTACGCCTCGAGCGGAAAACGGTGGGTGATGACCGGCAAGGGGTCGAACTGGCCCGCCTTGAGCAAGGCATCGACCTTGTACCAGGTATCCCACATCAGCCGCCCGGTGCTGCCATAGACGATAGCCTCGCGGTAGATGATGGCGTTCGTCATCTCAAGGGTGATGGGCTGCGAGGGCAGGCCTACCAGGCTGACGCGCCCGCCCTTGGCCAGCAGATCGAAGGCCTGCACGGTACCAGCTGCGCTGCCGCTCAGTTCGATGACCACATCGAGGCCGCGCCCCTCGGTGGCTTCGCTGACGATGCCCGCCACATCATCTTCCATCGGGTTCAGGGCGGTCGCTTGCGGCACGATGCGCCGCGCCATGTCGAGCCGGTAAGCGTTCACATCGGTGACAAAGAGCTGCCGCGCCCCCGCCGCCTGGGCGAGCTGCGCGCCAAAGATGCCGATGGGGCCGCAACCGATGATGGCCACGCTGCAGCCATCGATGCGATCCTTGAAAAGCCCGTTGGCCGCCACGCCGATCGGCTCGAGAATCGCGCCCAACTCGGGCGAGGTGCCCTCAGGGAGCTTCCAGGCGCAGGCCTCGGGCAAGAGCGAGTACTCGCTAAAGGCCCCATCGACATGCACCCCGATGATCTGCATCTGCTCACAGGTGTGCTGTCGACCGGTGCGACACTGGTAGCAGGTCAGACACGGAATGTGCGTCTCCGCGGCGACCATATCGCCCACCGCAAAACCCCGTACCGCCGAGCCGACAGCCACCACATGGCCTGCATACTCGTGGCCAAAGATACGTGGCAAAGTGAGCCGAGTCGCCGCCCAAGGCGTCCAATCATAGATGTGGTTGTCTGTGCCGCAGATCGCTGCCGCCTGCACTCGCACCAATAGATCGTTCGGGCCGATCTGTGGCTCGGACACCTCGATCAACTCCGCTCCCGCCACCGGCTGGGTCTTGACCAGCGCCTTCATCAAGCCATCCCTCCTCGTCTATGTCGTGACTTGGTGCACCATCCATTCGGGCCTCTGAGATCTCGGCCTGTCTCATGCATCATAGCACACCGATCGGCCAGGCGTCCACGCCGCCAACGTCAACTCAACCAAACAGGGCGATCACGGCGCCCACCGGCACGACGGATCCCACCGGCGCCATGATGCGCGTCAGCACACCCGAAGCGGGCGCCTCGACCTCTGTGACGCCCTTGTCCGTCTCCACATCGAGCAGGGGCTCCCCTTTGGCCACCGACTCGCCCTCGCGCTTGAGCCAGGCCACGATGGTGCCCTCTTTCATAGTCATGCCGAGCTGCGGCAAGTGTATCTCTTCAGCCACGATCCACCTTTCATCTGCGGGCTGCGCCCATCCAGAGTGGATACATATATAGGCGAGCGCCATGATTTGGGCAAATCGTGATCACCCCTTCGCGGGCTTGCCATTCGGCTCTGCCTCTCTCTGGCGCATCGAAAACGGATGAAGAACACACTTGACAGACGCCAGCAG